>JABFSB010000252.1 GCA_013140875.1 Acidobacteriota bacterium | reverse complement strand
CTTCAACGCCGCAAAGACCGAAGCACCGCGGACGGTGACGATCGTTCCGCCGTTAGCGGCAAAGTCCTTCAACGCGGAAACGCCGCCCGCTCCGAACTGACTAAAATATCGTCCGGGAGAACCGTCCGGGATGATCAGGACGTTATAATTTCGCAAACCGCCGCCGCGAATGTTGCCGATATTCATCGGCGTAAACGCGATCCCTTTTTGCTCGAGCGTCCACCAGATCGAACCGTAAGATTCCTGATCGACTCCTTCATCCGCCGCGATCGCTATCTTCGGCGCCTGCAGCGAGATCACGGCTTCGCCGCCGACGCTGGTGTCGCCTTCGTCCGAATATCCCGAGTTTACGGCCGTAACGTTCACGCCCATTTCCGCCGCATATTTCGCGACTGCGTCATGAACGGAAACCGGATTGCGCGAAACGCGGATGACAAACGTACCTGCCCGCCAATTGCGGCCGCCTGCGTTCAAAGGCCGCGTAGCGACGGCGACTTTGTTGCCTTCCTGAAGAAGCTTCATTATAAAAGCACCGGTCGAATCGGTTTCGTACGGAACGATATAAGCGATCGACGCCCGGCCGGAAACGTTGCCGCGTTTTGCATTCTGTACATATTCGTCGGACACCATCGATCCGTTAAAACTTCCCGTATCTTCGGTCCAAAACGCCGTCACGCCGTAGGCCAGCGGCAAGGACCACGCGGTAATGTCGTAGAAACCGTAATCTTCTTTCGGCTGGCCCTTGCCGCGCAATTGATTTCGTCTGAAGCGGGCCATGTTGTCATCGACAAACGCCTTGTCCTGCGGCGTGTCTTGTTCGAGGATCGATTTGATCAGAATACGCTGCGGCTGGTCGAGGTCGATTACGTAGGATCCGGCCGGAAAAGATCGGGTCGCCGCGGGCGCATTCTTTTCCATATATGAATGCGCCGTCGATGAGTTGAATGCCGAACCGGCTACTTTTACCTCGATGTTCGAACGCCGAAGCAGTTCGATCATTTCGGCCGCTTTGACGCGATCGTTGTCGGGCACGATCACTATGCGTTTGAGCTTTGCACGGGCGTTGTCGGCCATGCCCTTTGCCCGGAAATCGTAAAAATCCTTTAACCGTTCGACCTTGTTCTTTGCGTTCGCTTCAAGCGTCGTCATCGAGGCGGTGTAATGCTTGGCGATAGAAGATCTGAAAGTCACGATCGTTCCGTCGTCGCGCGTCCACTTCAAGCCTTTGAATCCGCCGCCGTCGGTTTCGTACGTCATGCCGATCGCGCCGTTAAGCGACGGGTACATATCCCAATATCCGGGATAGAACGCGTCGAAAACGTCGCGGACATAATAGTCCCAGTTATTTTTGTCGAACGCGGCGGCATTGGCCTTGCCGTAAATCGCTTCCCATTTTGTAAAGAACTCGCCCGGCAGATTTGGATTGTGCGGCAGGGAAGTCGGCGGAAAAAAGTATTGCGACGGCTGGCCGTGATGATCGACCGCGAGCTGCGGGTTCCATTCGCGATACGCGGCGGCGAGATTTTTCGTTTCCTTCTGGGTCATCGCCAGCGTATCTCTGTTGAGATTGAAGCGATAGTGATTCACTCTGCCCCACGTGGCCCACGGTTCGCGATGCTCGATTGCAAGGCGGTCCGGACTGCCCACGGCCACACTGTTATACCAGGTCACAAACCGTTCGTGTCCGTCGGGATTCTCGCCGGTAATGATCAGAACTACCGTGTTCTTCAATATGTCGAGCGTCGCAGGTTCGTTCGAGGCGGCAAGCTGATACACCACTTGCATAAACGCTTCGAACGACGACGATTCGTTGCCGTGGATCGTGTACGCCATCCACGCTGTCGAAGGAGTGTTCTGTGCGATCTGGTCTGCCTCGGCTCTCGAGGTTTTGCGCGGATCGGTCAGCCTTGCTGTATTCGCCTTGATCTCATCCAGCCGGGCCATGTTCTCGGGCGAAGAGATGGCAACGACGTGCTGCATCCTGTATTCGGCCGTCATTCCGACATCGTAAATTTTTACGCGGTCCGGTGCGGCTTTGGCGATCTCTTCGATCACTTTTTCCATCTGAGCATATGTCGTGTGATGGTCGCCGACGTCATATCGCAATATGGATTGCGGACGCGGGACATTTGGCCGATACTCACCGCGGGTATAGAAATCGAACTTCGGTTCTGTCTGGGAAAATACAGCCGTAATCGACGCTACGAAAATGAGAGCAGTCGTAAATGTGGTTTTTCTCATATTGAAAGGAATCGGCAAATCCAGTGCAGAAGCCCGCGCGTAAGCAAGGGCGTAACACTCAAGACTTGAAGGAATCGGAAATCAGGTTGCAGAAGCCCGCGCGTAAGCAAGAGCGTAACACTCAAGGCCCGCCTACGCCCTTGCTGACGCGCGGCCTTCTGCAATGAACGAGAAAATACTAAACTGAAACGACTTAAGAGCACAAATCGGATGACAAAATTAAACTCAAATTCGGGCTGTTCGAAGTGCGGCGGCGTAAAGGTAAAGCCGTGGAAAGAATTGTCCGAAGATGAGAAGACAATCGCCCGCCGCCTGCCTGATGCAAATATGCTTACAACCAGTGAGCTAAAACATTTGTCGTTTTGTGTCCGGTGCTGGAACGTGTCGCCCGCCGACGATCCGCGGCTTGCGTGAAAAGACCGTTCATAGATACCGTTTAAGCCACTCGACGGCGTCCTCCATGTTGTCGAAAACGTGCGAACGCAGCCCGACGTTCTCGGCCATCGTAACGCCGATCTTCGTCGGGTCGATCAGGTCGCGGTTCGCCACCAACGCAATCGCAACCTTTCGTTCCGAGGCTTTGGCCCAGTCCTGCGTGTACCAGAACTTTTCCGCGACCGAAGGATTTTTCAGCCCGACCACCCCCCGCACATCGACGATCAGGCCCCGAATATCGTTCTCCCGGCAGTAACCGATCGTTTCCGTGACAAACGCAATGCCTTGCTGCAGTTCCATCGCGCCCTCGGGCGCAAATACGGCATAGTTATCTTCGAAAGTAACGAGTTGCTGGATTGATCTGTCCGCGATCGATGCACTTTTCATGACCTATAGGGTGAAATCTAAAATCACAAAATGTTTACGTTGAGAATCTTCCTTAATGGTAAACCATCCGTGAGGAAAACATGAAGTTAAAATTCAACCGCGTCTGATTGTGTGTCGCGCCCGAGTCTTCGGTTTTTCTCTTATTCCTCTTATTCCTCTCCTTCGGTGGTAAAAACTCTTCGGTATTCAGCGATTAAAAGAATTCGACCACGGAAGGGGAAGAAAAAGAGGAACGAAGAGGAAAGCGTGGGAGAAATCTTAAAGGCGTTTCCAGTTAGCGCGTGAATATTATTTTGATTGTCGGGTAGCACAAAAAAAAGAGGATGTCCGAAGACGGCCGCATAGCGGGCGCTTCGAACATCCTCCGGTCCTGCCGTGAGGATAGGTCAGTTATAAAATATTACGGCGTCATATTTACGCCGAAATCGAAGAACTTTGCACCGACGCCGGCGGCGGTGTTCGAGTTTCCGGAATTAACGAGCATAAAGCCGTACTCGCCTTTTTTAAGATCGCCCGACGGGGTTACCTTAAAGATACCGTTACCCATGTCTTCGGCTTTGAACTGCACGACGTACTCGTCCGAGAGTCCGCCTTTCGCTCCAAAGGCGTTCGATTTGCCGATCGTCACCTCGCGGTTGTCGCTTCGCTGATTGAATTGGACCAGCGTAAATTCCTTCGGGTCCGAAGGCACGCCGCTGGCGGTGTTAAGTCCGCCGCTGGTTATATCCAAATAAAAATAAAACACCGGTGCAGTGTTTTGAAGCTGCATGTCGGCATTTCTTCCGGGCAGGTTCGTCTTGGTTTTGACCTTGCCGATTCCGTAAGTCATCGACGACGTAAAAAGTCCGCCCGTTCGATTTTGTGCCGAGACGTTAGGCTTAAGCGCGGTCATCTTTCGCGTGCCGTCTTTTTCCTCGAATAGATAGATGCCGTAGTTATGTTTCGCCATCGGGTCGTTCGGATCGCCGAGAACGCCCGGGCTTGCGGCACCGGTCGAATTAACGGCCGGAGCCGAGCTAACCGGTTTGCCGCTTTTGGCCTCGAGCATTGCTCCGACGACGTCATCCGTTACGCCGGCCTGTTTCAGCTTAATGAGAGCGTCGGTGGACATATCGAAGTTGGTCTTCGACGTGCGGATCTTACCGACGATCAGCGTCGGGTTGAGTCCGGCTTTGGTGAGGCTGATCACCTCGTCGTTGTTCATCGTCTCTTGTGCCTGTGCGGGCACGGCGGACAGTATGCAGAAAGCCATTGCAAGCAAGCAGATAGCGAGAATGTGTGGTCTTTTCATGAAAATCTTTCTCCTGGGGCAGTCTAATAAATTATTGATTGGGCGGGAGAGAAATGCGATGCGACGAACCTGAGCGGTCAGCGTCTTGTATAACGTTCCTTTGTGCGAATATTCAGTTCCGGGCGATAGACGCGAACCTTGATGTCGAACGAAGCTCCGATTTCCCGTTCGCTGCTAGGATAATACCCTAAACTATAGATTTTGCGAAGCTCATTTGCGATATTTGCGAAGGCCGAATCAAGGTTTGTCGTGGTCGTGACGTTGTACAATCGGCCGCCCGTGTCTTGTGCGATCGTTTGTAAAAACTCCTTTGCGGCGGCGTAATCTTCCACACGCTCGCCTTTCACCGGACGGGCGTCGACGGTATATGGTTTGTCGTCTTCGTCGAACTGGACCGGCGCGGTGGCGCGGCGGTTTTTCTGGACGTCGTCGTAAGTGTTGTATTTGATCGGAAAAATTAGTGCATCCGATTCGACGATATCCTTGCCGACCGTTTGCGCGGTTTGAAGCGTACTCGTCGTATCGACGCCGTCGCTGAATAGTACAACCGCTTTGCGGCCGGGAATTCGGTTGAGTTTGTGGTTCAGGACCATATCCAGCGTCAGATAAAGCCCGGTGCCCGAGCCGATGCGCGATCCTTCTATCGCTATGTTCAAAACTTTGCGGTCGCCGGTTGCTTCGCACAGGACGATGGGCTTTTCGGCGAACGAGATGACCATCACTTTGTCTTCGGGCCGCAGCAGTGCGACGAATTTCTTCGCCGCGTCCTGAATTTCCTTCAGCTTGAACACGGTCGAGTAACTCGTATCGAGCACAAGAGCGACAGTAAACGGCTGATCGATATCGGAAAAGTACGCCATCTCGCGTTCCTCGCCGTTTTCGAATATCCGCACTTCGTTTTGTTTGATGTCCGCGACGGGATGGCCTTTTTTATCGGTGACGCGGAAGGGAACGATGACCAGATCGGTTTCTACTTTTATTACGTCGAGGTCCGGCTGTTCGACGCTGGCCGTCGTTTTCGTGCCGGCGGTCGCCGATGCGGGCGAAGCCGCCGCCGTTTTCACTCTTTCGGTAACCGCGCGGCTTTCCGAGTAGTTCTTCGTCCGCGCCGACTGCGCCGACACAACGCCAAAGCACATCGCGACAGCGCAAATTACAATCAGCACCCTCAAATACATCACCCGCAATTATACCGCGATTTATATCGAACGGTTGTAAAGATTCGGTTAAGGTACACGAACCGTCTGAATCGGTAAAGACTTTGTATCGACGATCTTCCTTTGCGATCTTTGTGTCTTTCTTAGTGCCCTTTGTGTTTAAATCAACTTAACACAAAGGACACAAAGGATTTCACAAAGACCGCAAAGGAAAACAACGCTGAGGCGCCTTTCCATAGAAATAATATCGACAAGCATTTGCGTGCTGTCGATCATCCGTCGCGTACCGACTTCAGACTTTTTCCGATATGCCGGGCCAGATTTTCCGCGAGCGAGCCCCACGAAGTTGTTTCGCCCGCGGCGAGGATCGTTCCGGTGCGGCGGTCGAAAATTCTGTACACGTAGCGGTGAGTTACCCACGAAAGCGAGACGTATCCGATCTCGACATAAAGATCGGCATCGTCTTTGTATCTGGTAATTGTCAGATTCGTTTCGCGAAAGTCCGAACGTTTCAGCAATTCCTTCTCCAGAGCCTGTCGCGAGGGCTGAACCGACGATTTTTCGAGCGCGATCGTCTTCGCCGAAGTGATCATCTCCTTTTTGCTGACAACCGGCCGCGACGTAATTGGCGGTTTCAGGGCATCGCTGTCCGAAAATCCGCCCGAAGCGGGGGCAGTAACCGGCTGGCCGTTTTCCTGACGATCGATCATGGCCGCGATTATGTCGTCCGGCACGTTTGATTTCTTCAATTCGACCAGCGCCGCGGACGAAGTGTCGAACTTCACCTGCGAACGACCGATCGTCCGGCGGATAATATCCGGCGAAAGGCCGACGCGGGCCATTTCGACGACGCTTTGGTTTGTGAGAATCTCCGTCTGGCAGAATATGCCGACGCATAGCGACGGGATCAGCAGAGCAACAGCGATCAGATGCTTCATAGTCTGTCATGTTCCGACAAAAGCTCCGACCCGACGGCGGCGATTGTGATACTTTCCGCGACCTTCACAGCAGACAACGTAGAGGTTTGCTATTTTCCAGCGTTCGGATGTATATTTCACGCATCAGTCCAAATTTAGCTTCTCTGTCGGATTGCGTCTTCGGCGAATTTTCGCCATAAGGCAGGTTGAGATGTTCTTAATAAAGGAGATTGCGATGAAAAAGTATTTGATACTGGCCGGCGTCATTGTTGCGTTGGGTGCCGGAGCATTTGTAATTGCCCAGGGGTTCTTCCCGTCGTTCCAGGCCAATTTGATCAGTTATGAAGAAGTGCCGGCGGTTTCCAGCGTCGGAAGCGCGGAGTTCCGCGCCGACCTGAGTCCGTACGGAAATCAGGTGAATTGGGAACTGAGCTATCGCGGGTTGGAAGGAACCATCACACAATCACACATACATTTCGGCCAGCGTGGCGTCAACGGCGGCATCATGGTCTTTTTGTGCTCGAATTTGGGCAACGGTCCGGCCGGAACGCAGACCTGTCCGACGCCGCCGGCCACTATCCGCGGAACTTTTTCCGCCGGTGACATAGGCGCCGGGGCCACCGCACAGGGAATAGGCGCCGGCGAATACGCCGAGCTGCTCCGCGCAATGCGCAACGGCACTACCTATGCGAACATCCACTCGACCATCTGGCCCGGCGGCGAAGTCCGCAGCCAAATATCGCTGCCCGCCCAGGTAGCCGTCTTTCGAGAGACGACAACCGAAAGTATCTCCGAACCAGTCGACCCCGGCACCCACACCGACCACTGATCGTTCGTAGCTAGTGCAAAAACCCGCGCTCCGAAT
>JABFSB010000019.1 GCA_013140875.1 Acidobacteriota bacterium | reverse complement strand
TCTCTTCCCGTTACGTCGACGCACACGCGTTCGAGAGATACTTTTTGCGATCAGCGACACGCTTCGCTGGTGGCTGATCGGCAAGGTGGGGTCGATGATCTTTATCGGTCTGCTGACCTGGATCGGGCTTTCGATTCTCGGTGTACCACTTGCTCTGACGCTCGGCCTGATTGCTGGATTGCTGTCGTTTATTCCGAACTTTGGTCCGATCATATCGGCGCTCCCGGCCTTGCTGCTGGCGTTTATCGAGAGTCCGACGACCGCCCTTTATGTGCTGATTCTTTACGTGGGTGTGCAGCTAATCGAGTCGAACGTCGTCACACCTTTTATAGAACGGAAGACCGTCGAGATCCCGCCGGCCCTGACGATCGTTTTTCAGCTTGCGCTCGCGGTGCTTGTAGGCGGCTTGGGTCTTGTACTAGCGACACCGCTGCTTGCCGTGCTGCTTGTGGTGATCCAGATGGTTTACGTCGAGGACGTACTGGGTGATCGACGAACCGAAGTTAATGAAAAGCTTGGCAGAGTTGACATAAAGGAAGGCGTCGATGACCTAAGGTCAAAAGAAAGCGACGAAGTGGACGACAACTGAAGTACAACGAAATGATCGAACGATACACATTGCCCGAAATGGGCGCAATTTGGTCGCAGCAAAATAAGTTCCAGAAGTGGCTGGACGTCGAGATCGCCGTCTGCGAAGTGCACGCGGACGATGGGACTATCCCGCGTGAAGCTGTCGATGAGATAAAGACGAAAGCCGCGTTTACCGTCGAACGCATTTCGGAGATTGAGAAAACGACCGATCATGACGTCATCGCGTTCACGACAAATCTGGCTGAGAACATCGGCGAATCGTCGCGGTTTGTTCACTATGGGCTGACCTCGAGCGATGTTGTGGATACGGCGAATGCGATTTTGCTGAAAGAATCGTGCGACGTGTTGCTCGCAAAAATCGACGTGATGTTGCCCGTGCTGAAACGCCGAGCCCTTGAATTCAAGGACACACCGCAGATCGGGCGCACGCACGGTATACACGCGGAGCCGACATCATTCGGGCTTGTATGGGCACTTTGGTATTCCGAAATGCAGCGAAATCGCGAGCGGTTACTGCGGGCGAAAGAAGCAGTTTCAGTCGGGAAGATAAGCGGAGCGGTCGGGGCTTTTGCACATCTCGATCCAAATGTTGAAGAAAGAGTTTGCGCGAAATTGGGTTTGAAGGCGGCGGATGTTTCGACGCAGGTGATTCAACGCGACCGCTATGCCGAGTATTTATCGACGCTTGCGATAATTGCATCGACGCTGGAAAAGATTGCATTGCAGGTCCGTCACTGGCAGCGGACCGAGGTGCGCGAGGCGCAGGAAGCCTTCAAGAAAGGCCAGAAAGGTTCGTCCGCTATGCCGCATAAACGCAACCCGATTTTGTCCGAGCGCGTATGCGGAATGGCAAGGACCGTACGGGCCAATTCGATCGTTGGATTGGAGAATGTAGCCCTTTGGCATGAACGCGACATATCGCATTCGTCGGCGGAGCGGATAGTACTCCCCGATTCGTCGGCAACGACGGATTACATCCTGGCGAAAACGACCAGCCTGCTCGATACGCTGGTCGTCTATCCGGAAAACATGCTCCAGAATCTAAATCTCACGCGCGGTTTGGTTTTCAGCGGACAGCTTATGCTTGCGCTAACGCAAAAAGGAATTTCGCGCGAGGATGCGTATGTTTACACCCAGCGGAATGCAATGAAGGTGTGGGACGAAGGCGGTATATACGAACAGCTGGTAAAAGAAGACGCGGACATTTCTTCACATCTTTCGACGGAAGAAATTGCCCGCGTTTTTGATCTGAAATATTACTTACGAAACGTCGAAAAAGTTTTTGGCCGGGTGTTTATGAAATAAGTTCTTTGTTGTCTCGATTTTTTTCGAATTCGCCGATTTCCTCGATAAGATCTTCCATCGTCTGGCCGTCAAAGATATTTTTTCGCCATTCGGTGTAGTTCAATGGTTCCTGGAGTGTAAGGGTGATAAAACGGCTTGCCTGAGCCCTTCCCAGAGCTCCTATCAGCGCCTGCATACCTTTTTCTTTGATCTCTTTGTCTGTAATCATTTCACTCACCCCATTATGGCAAGGAACTCTATCGGCCGTCGAATGGTCGGCCTAGCACACAATTGTCCAGGTAGACTTTCATCTAAAATAAAGTTCCTAACGAAAAAAGCGGACAATTCTTCATATTTGTACCATGAAGAAATTGCCCGCGTTTTTGACTTTGATCCACTTATTTACGAAAGGTGGATAAGAAATTCGATGGAGTTTTCGGCTAATTGGACCATTTATCGGCAAAATTGCCGAGAACCGGGATTTTGTACATTTCGTTGTTGAAGCCCTTGATGGCGGCAATGATCATTAGGACGAACATTGCAAGTCCGACGATCGCGATTACCAGCCATAGCAATGTGCCTAACAACGATGTTACGGTTGAGTTCATCAGAAAGAACGCGGTCGCGATCAGATATCCGGGCAGGAGGATGACCAGATTGGTGGCGGTCAACAGAATCGACTGCATGGCGTGGAAGCGCGTGAGTTTGTTTGTCTTGTCTGTTACCAGGACGACGATACTGTAGATCAGTCCAAGCATGCAGACGACGTTGCCGACATAACAGATGAGTGCCCCGACATTTGTGTCCAGTCCTAGTGCAGTTTTACCGCCAGACATATTTTGCATAATAAAGAGTTTCTCCTTTTCCGGGATTTGAATATTTACAAGTGCTGCCAAAGGTAAGACTGCGAAAAAGTTATCACAACGCGTTGATTAAGACAACGGTTTGCGACACAATCTAAAGTTTATTTTGGTGGCAAAAATGAAAGCAAAGGTATACGTAACACTAAAACCAAGCGTCCTCGACCCGCAGGGCAAGGCAATCCATCATTCCGTTGAGTTGCTGGGATACAAGGATATTTCGGATGTTCGCCAAGGCAAATATTTCGAGATCGCCCTTGATGACGCGGCCTCTGAGGCCGATGCCGCCGCAGCCGTCGAAAAGATCGCAAAGGATGTTTTGACGAATCCGATCATAGAGGATTATCGAGTCGAGATAACCAGCTAATGACGCGCAGGCTCAAGATGATCGATGTCGCCTCGGTACTAGTCGATATGAAGGTGAAGGGCGTGATTGGCAAGTATGCCGTCGGAGGAGCGTCCGCCGTCGCATTCTACACAGAACCGATTGCGACCAAGGATCTCGATATTTTTTTTCTTTTTGAGCCTCAGCAAAGCAGCATAATTCTCTCACTCGAACCGATCTACGATTATTGTCGCGAAAATGGTTACACTTATGACCATGAATTCATCATCATTGGTGGATGGCCTGTGCAGTTTGTCGAGTCTGGTCACGACCCCCTTTGGAGTGACGCTCTTGCAAAGTCAGTGACATTTAAATTTGACGGTGAAAGCATAGATGTTCTTCCGCACGAACATCTTGCCGCCATGTGGGCAACCGTTGCGCGGCCCAAAGATATTTTGAAGATTCAGCATTTTGCCGAGAGCGGGGTTCTCGATCCTGTGAAACTCAAGGACATTCTTGTCCGATTTGATCTGGTCGAAGGATGGAGAAAGATTCAGGGAGGTCTTCCGAATGAACTCAAATTCTAAGGCATTGCTTGCGGAACAGAAGAAAAAATATCGGGTCCGCGCCAGAAATTTGCCGCTAGCCGAACGGCTTCGAAATCTCGAAGAATTGCAGGAGCAAAGCTATGAAATTCTGCGTATCCGCGAGGCGAACGGAGGGCCACCGATCCCGGAAGACTGGCAGCGGTGGGCGAAAGGGCAGGAAGAGTTAGAAAAATGAAATTCGGATAAGTTATTTTTCCGATTCGGTGATCTATGAAATTTGGAGTAATAGTTTTTCCCGGTTCCAACTGTGACCACGACGCATATCACGTCGTGTCAAAACACATCGGTCAGCCGGTAGATTTTATCTGGCACAAGGAAACGGATCTGAGCGGCTATGATGCAATCCTGATTCCGGGCGGATTTTCATACGGCGATTATCTGCGGGCCGGGGCGTTAGCGAGCTTTTCGCCCGTGATGAATGCGGTGAAGGACTTTGCCGCAAAAGGGAAGTTCGTCTTCGGCATTTGCAACGGTTTTCAGATTCTTTGCGAGACAGGCCTGCTTCCCGGAGCCTTGATGCGGAATGAAAATCTTCATTTCGTTTGCAAACACGTCAACATCCGCAACGAGAATACGAATACGCCGTATACGAGCGAGATCGAACACGGAGCCGTTTTGTCCATTCCTATCGCACACGCGGAAGGCAATTACGTCTGTGATGAAGAGACGCTGAATTCGCTTGAAGAGAACGGTCAGATCGTTTTCAGGTATTGCGACGAGAACGGCGCGTTGTCTGACGAATCAAACCCGAACGGGGCATTGTCGAACATCGCGGGAATATGCAATCTCGACCGAAACGTCCTCGGCATGATGCCGCATCCTGAAAGAGCGTGCGAAGAACTGCTCGGTTCCAACGACGGCCGTGATATGTTTCGTTCGCTTGCAAAAGCCGTCGCCGCTGCGGGTTAATTACGTGAAGGAATAAGCCACGAATGCACGAATAGAAGGATTTATTCGTGCATTCGTGGCTTAATAATTTAGATTTCTTCAGTGATCAGTATTTTTCAGAGCTTCCAATTCGAACACCACCATTTTTAGTGGTCAGCTTGATCGGTGCTCCGCCGCCGTTGATCGCGGTGTTGACCTGCCGGGTACGATTGGCCCAGCCGCCTTTGTTGTCTTCGGTAGTGACGTTAAGGGCCGGGATATCGCTTTTGAATCCGCCGTTTACCGTGCTGGCTTCGATATTCGCGGCGAAGCTTTCCGGGACATTGAGATTCACGCCGCCGTTGGTCGTGGAAACGTCCAGGCCGTTGCCTTTCCAAGTGTTTCCCGAGAGTGAAACAGTGACGCCGCCGTTGGTCGTCCGTCCGCGAACATCGCCGGCTACGTTCATTAGGCTTACACCGCCGTTCATCGTCTCAAACTCCAGATTCCCGTCGACCGCGCTGATCGAGATGCCGCCGTTATGGGCCGTGAGCTTAAGATTTGTGTTGTTCGGCACGCGTGCTTCGTAAGAAACCGACCAGCCTTCTTCCGGGCCGTCGGCCTTCACCACGCCGCTGGTGCCGATCCTGATGCTCGCCGCGATCGCCCGCGCCGCTTCATCGGAAACTCCCCACGCCTGGACGCAGGCCCTGATTGCCACGTCCGAACGGTTTTCGCCTTTTACCGCGACGCCGCCATTCCGTCCTCCGTCCACAGCCAACGATCCGGTGGCCGGGATCGTCATTTCGCGAAGATCGCTGGTTGAAATCTTATCGCCGTTCGACCAGTTGTTCGAGCAAAATTCCTTATGCTTTTCCTTGTACTCGGCCTTATAGGCCTTGTCCATTTTTTCTGCCTTGACTGCTTTCTCCGCCTTCTCTTCCTTGTCCTGCGAAAGAATCACTCCCGCCAGAACGAAGAGCATTATTCCAGCGAGGCCCAGATGCGAGGCCCATCTTATAAATGATGACGCTTTATTCATTTCGGATCTCCTTTCAATTGTGTTTTGTTCAAAAAATTGACCTAACTGAAAGGAGAACACCGCGTCGATTAAATTTGTGACAGGAATTTTATGTCAGGGTTGCTGAGGTTCGGGGACCGGTACCGCTCGGACCTGAGTTTTTTTCCAGGCGCGCCAGGTGAAGAAGCCTTCCCGGGAAAGAGAAAAGATCGCCCTGCGGTTGTCGAAGAGAAGTTTGAGCCACGCCCGCGTGCCCATTTGTGGAAAATAGATACCGCGGAAGAACAATCGAGCGACAAGATGGCTGATACGGGTTTCGATCGGCGAATCGCTTATCGATTCGATGGCCTCAAGATTTCGTTCCGGGCTGTATGAACGCGACCACGCCGAGATCGTTTCCAGCCTCGCTTCCTCGATCGTCATCTTGGCGGGTTTGTGGGCCATCACGAACTGAGCGAAATCGAGCCAGTGCTTTGGCCGCTCAAGCCGTCCGGCCTTCTCCAATCGATCGTAAAGCGGCGTGGCGGGAAAAGGAGTTAGCTGGCCGAACACCGGTAGACCGGGCGACCAGCTTTCGATCTCGTCCACGGTCCGACCGGCAACGCCGACGGTATCGTTGTCCATTCCAAAGATAAACGACGTAATGGCGTAAATATTTCGACGGGCCAGCCCATCAAGCACGGACTGATAGTTCGCGGGCTTTGAAAAGGTTTTGTTTACATCGGCCATGTTTGCCGGATCGATCGATTCCATGCCGATAAATATCCAGCGTCCGCCGGATTCGGCGATAAGATCGACGAGCTCATCGTCGGCGAGAAGGTTGGCACTGATCTGTGCGACCCAGGGCAATTGGGCCCCGGCGGCTATCATGTCCCTAAGCAGTGATTTCAGCCGCTTTTTGTTGATCGCCAAATTGTCGTCGATGAAAAATACCGCGATCTGCCCTTTTTCTTTTTTTGCCCGAGCTTTGAGCCGCAAGAGTTCCTCAACCACGCTTTCGTTTGTGCGAAAGCGGATCGAATCGCCAAAGAATCCGGTGACTGTACAGAATTCACAGCCATAAGGGCACCCACGGCCGGTTTCGATGGGAACAACGAAGAATTTGCCCCAGCCCGCTCCAAACTTAGACATCAACGGCCTGAGGAATTTCGGCACAAGGCTGAATTGTTCAAGATCAAGCGTATCCCACGGAATGTGCGGATATGGCTGAAGGCTCGGCTTGATGTCGTGGCCTCCTTCGTCGAGTTCAGGAGTGTATACCTCTTTCAACCGGCCCGCGGCCGCATCGGCAACTATCAGGGGCCAGGTAGCGTCCGCTTCGCCAAGTGCAACGGCGTCAACGTGACGAGGGCCGCCGTCGCGGCCGAGAGCTTCGTCCGGGCACTCGGTTACGTGCGGTCCGCCCATGACAACTTTAAAGCCCGCCTCACGCAGCGAATCGGCAACCTGATAGGCTCGCGCAACCATTCTGGTCATCGATCCGATGCCGATAAGGCCGATTTTCTCTTCGCGGCAGAACTGCACAAGCTCGGCCCGCGTCATTGACTTGGCGTTTCCGTCGATCAGGATGACTTCGTGCTCTTTTGGCGTCAGCGACTGCAGGAGGAACATCCACAAATGCGGCATGAAGTTGCGCGTAACACCGTTGTCCGGGTTGTAGAGCAAAATTCTCATCAATTAGTGTAGTCGAACGGCATTCCGACCCGAGGCCGGAGGAGAGAGCAACAAAAGGTACAAGCGCTACGCGGCTTCAACAGGATCTGCTATGACTACCGCTG
>JABFSB010000049.1 GCA_013140875.1 Acidobacteriota bacterium | reverse complement strand
TTTGTCGGGTGCGGGTTTCCATTTCAACTGTGCCTCGCTCAGGCCTTTTACGGAATCGAGGAAAAGCTTTTGCGTTTGTTTCAAATATTTAACGGCTGCTTCCCTTTCTTCTTTTGTCAGCGGCTTGGCCGAGACAGTGCTTGCCGCCGCCCCGAAAAAGATAAATGCGATTGCGACAGATGCAAAAATTAAAGATCTCATTTCAATACTCCTTACGATATGAATTGTCGACAGCTAAGAATTTACTACGGACGCGAGAAAATCGTTAACTGTAAAACGCAGAAAAGCGTGCGCCAGTTTCAGCATTTTTTTCTTGGATCGGGACTCGTCAGCGTCTTTTTCTTCTTCGTGTGCTTTGTGTCTTCCCTTTGTGTTCTTTGTGTCAAACAAATCCTAGAACACAAAGTACACAAAGTTGAAGACACAGAGTTCACAAAGCATGATCGAAACAAGAATGTTTCCCGCAAAGACGCAAAGGCCGCAAAGGCAGAGTTCAGGAACTTCTAGTCGTTCGCACTTCTTCTTTGCGGCTTTGCGGGACACCTCTTCTAGCTACGCGGCAAGCTTCCTACCGGTCGTGTTTCTGCCGTACGACTTCGACGGCGTAGACGTGGGTTGGGCCGAGCATGTTTGAGCGGAAGACGATCCATTTTCCGTCGGGCGTAAAGGTCGCGTTGGGTTCGAGCGAGTAATCGTGTTTTGCCAGATTGACCAGGCGTTCCGATTTGAACTTTCCGTTCTCGGGCTTGAAAAGATATATCCACTGGCCGTTGTCACCTTTCGCCACACTGTTCGGGCCGCCGCCGTCGCCGAGGAATCTTTTACCGTCGGGCGAAACACCGAAATGAACGGACCATTCGCGCTTTTCCATTCCGAACTTTTGCATCCTGCCGGTTTTGATATCGTATTCGGCCAGCCAGAAAACTTTGCTTTTTGGCGTTTGCAGATCGTAATAAATATGTTTGCCGTCGGCACTGAAGAATTCGTGGCCGGCTATTTCCATTTCCATCGTCCGCGTATGGATCTTTTTCAGTTCCGTACCGTCCGTTCGGATCGTCCAGATGCGGTCGACCTTGTGCCAAGGGCCTTCGTGACAGAACATCATCAGCGTCGGATCGGCCGGCGAGAATTGCACATGGTTCAGCCAGTCGGTCGCGGGATGAAAAGTTTTCACTTCGCCGCTTTTAATATTGATTGTGTAAAGCGTCATCGGAATTTTGGCCGCGAGACGATCTTCCATCATCTGGCCCTTTCCCGGATAGCTGTCTCGGGCGGGAGTTTGGCCGGCCGGAGCGCCCGGAATAGGCGTCGGCGTTCGTTCGGGAGTTTGCGGACGGTTTACGGCAGGCGGTTCGCCGACCACCATGCTGCCGCCGAGAAGCGTTTCGTCCGAATTCAACGCAAAACCCGAGCCGCTGCGGAGCTTTGCATTTCTTACTATCTCCCGCGTCGCTTTTGTATCGACATCGGTCTCAAAAACACTTTCTCCTCTAGAGTAAAAAACTTTGCGCGTCTTTGCCCCGACGATCACGCTGCCCGCACGGCCCTCGACGATTTGCTCGATCTGTTTCGTTTCAAAATTGTAGGTCGACAAGCCTTTCGGCGTCGAAAAAGCAAGCTTGTCGCCCTTGGCCGTGTAGCCGTTTTGATGAAAATAAAACGACGAACTTCCCGCATCGTCGGATAAACGAACGATCTTGTGCCCGGTGTCGGGATCGATCCATTCACGAGGCAATTCGGCATTCTGTGTTAAGGCCGTGACGGAAAGGAGAATGATGAGGATGAGTGCTTTTTTCATGATGAGCTTGTTGTGACGATTTGGGAAAGAGTTCCCGCAAAGTCGCAAAGGTGCAAAGAAGAATCTGAACTCTTAATTCTTGCTTTGCGTCTTTGCGACTTTGCGGGATACCTCCGTTCTTTCGGTGCACACTCCCTACCGGTCGTGTTTCTGCCTATGCATCTTAGAAGAACAATCGAATACCGAACTGAATGTACCGCGGATTATTTACCGCGAACAGCGTTCCGAAATTCGGGTCGTAGGTTTGCCGCAAACGATAGAGCCTGAACCCTTCGACGGTTCTAATGTCAAAGGATGTGGCGTTGCGTGTCGCAAATCCTTCAGGCACCCCGAGGCTGAAGAAATTCAGCGGCAAAGCATTCGTCGGTAATCGAACCGCGTTTATGTTCGACCGGATCTGGCCGAGCACCGTCTGGCCCGCGGTCGTCGCGGACGAGGGTTGTCCGTTGGCAGATGCCCACAGATCATAGTCCGCGGTGGAGATCACCGAGCTCCTTTGCTGAGTAGCGGCCGTGGGACAAGTGGTCAGCGGAGCTCCCGGATTACTAATACATTCAAAGCCGCTGAACTCAGTCGGAAACGTCCCGTACCCGAACGGCGTGTTTCCGGTGTTGTTATATCGGAATGTGGGTTTGTTAAGTACATTCAGAAGATCGACTCTAAAGTTGATCCTTCGTTTTCCTTCACCGCCGATAAACGGCATATTGAATGTCTTCTGGACTGAGAGGTCGAACAACTGCTGCGTCGGCGCACGCACGTCGAGCGTCCTGCTTGAATTCCCTAGCGAACCTTTCACGGGACGCATAAACGCAGCCGGGTTGATATAAGGCTCGCAGCCGGAGCCGATAGTACAACTGCTGCTCCAGAGAGGATTCTTTAGAGGCACGCCCTTGACGATGTCCAGCCGAACCGAACGATTTGTGCCGCCGAGACGATTGGTGTCGGTAATAAACGGCGTAAACGGCTGGCCGCCTACAAGGCGGAAAACGCCTGACATGCTCCAGCCGCCGATAAATGCATCGACATAACCCGGAGCGTCGCCGAAAAATAACTTTTTCTGTCCGAACGGAAGCTCCCAAACAAATGTCGAGCTGAAGGTGTGCTTAATATCGAACGACGAGATCGAACGGTCGCCGCTGCGAGGAGCTCCGTAAAACACCTGGCCGAGCGTGGATCCTGTCGTAAGAACTCGAACATCCGGCGAAGCGTCCGACGCGTCGTCGATAGATTTGCCGAATGTGTAATTAGCCGTGAAACTCAACCCGTCGGCAAAGCGACGGCGAACTTCGACATAACCGGCGTGGCGGATGCTGTTCGCGGATGAATCGAAGAAACGGTTCAGCGTGTTAAAGCCGAAATATGGTGAGGTGATGCTGTTTCGCTGTATCGTAATCACTTGGCCGATTGCGTTTCGGCGTCCGAGCGGATCGTTAAACGTAGTTTCCGCCGCGATATTGTTTCCTTCCAGAAGCTCCACAAAATTCGTGTCGCGCGGATTCTGATTTATGAACGGCATGAACAGATGAGTGCCCTTATTGCCGATGTAGGCTACCTCGACAGCCATATTCTTCATCAGCTGGAATGAAAGGGACACGTTCCAATTTTGCGTGTATGGAATCGCGCCCGAATCGTCGCCGGGATAGGCAAAACCGGGAACGCCCAAACTGTTCAGGGTGATAAGCCCGTCCGAGTTGAGGCCGAACGTATTCGTCAAAGCCTGCTGAAAGCTTGAGGGAACAACTAACGGAGCATTACCAGACAATCTGATTGGCTGCGTCGGATTGGCCGTGCCGCCCGAACCGTTTGCCAGTGTCCCTGGCGTCACGAAACCGCCAAAATCGGGATTCGGAAGACGATTGTTTCCGGTAATCGGCGCGTGGGAAATTCCATAACCGCCGCGGATAACCGCACTGCGGTCTTCGGCAAATTTCCAGAATTTCGGGCTCCACGCAAAGCCGAAACGCGGCTCTATATTCATGTAATCGGTCGGTATAAGGTACTTGGAGCGTCCGCCGCGGCCGGCAAGTGCAAATACCGGAATCTTAACGGTCGTCGGAATCAGCGAGTTATATGGAGCTGGGATCGCCGTTCCCAAGGGAGAATTCGCCGGCAGCAAGCCCAGCCCGGTCGCCGTATCCAGCCGCTGACGTTCGGTGAGAGTGCGGGTTTCCGCGAGATCAAGCCGGAAAACGCCCTGCTGATTATTCCTCTCGCCACGCGGTAATTGGAGAGAATAGCGAAGGCCGAGATTTAGCGTCAGATTCGGGCGCACCTTCCAGTCATTCTGGACAAACGCTGCACCGGCTTTCCAATAGTAGTTGTAATCGAGAAGAAGCGGCCGCACGTCGACGACATTCGGAACGCCGAGCAATAAACTCGCGAGAGTGTTGCCGCCGTTGGGAGCACTCGTAGTCGAACGGTTAATATTAGTGTTGATGGTCCTAAACTGCCATCTGCCGCCCGATGCCGCAAAGAACGGAACGACGTTAAGCTTCGACAAGCTGAGATCGACGCCGAATTTCCACGCCATGTTTCCCTGATTCCAATAAACTATGTCGTTAATGTTGTAGCGTTCCTCAACATTATAGTTGTTTGTGGAGCCAGACGATCCAACGTCGGTAAACGCGTTGTAACCGCCGTCACCGCTGATCTGAAACAACGGAATTCCGCCGTTTGTAAGACTTGGAAGCCCCAGTTCGGTAGCCAGGTTTCGTCCGCCGTTGATCGAAAACTCAGGAGAGAAATCTTCGCTGAAAACACCACGCGTATAATTCAACTTGAGAGTGTTTATCAGGGTCGGAGAAAAGATATGATCGTCCGTGACCAGATACTGCTTGGCGTTACTGAAAACGCCGGTGCTTCCGTTCACCGCACTCGCAAATCCTCGGACGCCAACTGACGGAGTCGTAGAGTAACGGAAGTTCATCTTGTTGCTCTGAGTTAGCTGGTGGTCAAGCCGAAGCGTATATCGCGTTTCGTTCTGTATGACTTCGCGATCGACGATATAGTTTCTCACCACGTTGCCGTCCAGGAAATAGTCGCCGCCCGCAGGCATAAATGCCAGGACCTTTGGTGCCGTCGGATCGATGAACGTCGCCGGCAAAACATTCAACGCCGGGTTAGGAGTCGCATTCGTAGTGGTAGAGCACTGGGGCTGTCCAGCCGGATTGAGCGTCGCCCTTGTATCTCCAAACTGACAATATTGAAAACCGGTCTGCAGGACGATCGGAACCAATGTGCCGCCCGGGCCTAAAGTAAATTGCTGATAGATATTCGAGGGGCCGATCGACGCCTGGTTGAACTGAGCCGCAACCGCCGCCGGCAGCCAACCGCTGCTCGTCCGGACAAGCCCGCGAAAATCGCCGGCACGCTCGGCCGCGGTGGGAAGCAGCGTGGTTACGTTCACGAAATCGTTTCGCCAACGCGGCTCGTAAGCAAAGAAAAAGAACGTTCGATTGCGGCCGTCATAAATCTTTGGGCCGTCGTCGCCTATGTTGGGAAAGAAAACGGGCCCGCCCACCGTCACGGAAACCTGATTGTAGCGGAGATTGTTCGGCGTACGCGGCGTAGTCCCGATACGGTATGGCTGTGCGTTCGTCTCCGGATTGCGGTGATACCAAAGTGCGGTTCCGCGGAATTCGTTTGTTCCCGACTTTGTCGTCGCGTTCACGACACCGCCGCTGGTGTTGCCGTACTCCGCCGAATAGGCCGAGGTTTGGACAGTAAATTCCTGAACCGTTTCCGGCGTGAAGCTTACGATCGCCCGACCTATACCCACGCCAGTGTTGTTAACGCCGTCGGCGAGGATGGATGTCCCGCCAGGCCGACCGCCATTCAAACTGAGGTTGTATCCCGGCACAGGTTGGCCCGAGGTGACTTCCGCGTCTTCACTCCCTGCATCACCGGAGACATTTGGTGCCGTAACCGCAAGGTCCAAAACACTGCGATTATTTAATGGAAGCTCACGAAGCTGGATCTCGGAAATTGTCTGCGTGGTCGTTCCGGTTTCGGTGTTGATCAAAGCCGCATCGGCCGAGATGTTTACCGTCTCGGCAAAGTTGCCGACTTCCAAAACAATATTTACGGTCATCAACGTGGCCGTGTCCACCTTTATCTTTTCGACAATGGACTTCTTAAAGTTCGACGCTTCGGCAAGCACGCTATATTCAACCGGTTCGAGCGATGAAACCGTAAAATTGCCCGAGTTCGACGCGGTGACCGTAGTCGCCTGATTCGTGCCGATATTGGTAACCGTGACCTTCGCTCCGGGAACAATTGCTCCATTCGAATCGGTCACCGTTCCGCTGATTCCGCCACGGTTGGTCTGGCCAAGTATCGTCAGGCTAAGCGCCAGAACCAAAACGAGAAAAACTCCTAGCTTCATAACTCTATCCTCCAAAAATTTAAGCCTTTATCTGGGCAGCATGCTTTTCAAGGTCTTAGCAATCGATGTACCTTATCTTTTGATCGGTTAACCGCTTAACCACGTCGTCCAAAAACAATCTTTCGTCACGAAAGAATGGAAATCGCCTTCTAAAAGCGTGACCCGCCACGAGTCACTTCAAAGTATCACGCATCTCCCCAACTAATTAGAAAAAAATGAAAGGGCGGACAAATGCCGCCCTTCCGAATTCTCCGCATCAAAACAGGAATTTGATCCCGTACTGAATGCGGCGAGCATAATTATCCTGGTTCGAGGCAGTGATCTGACCGAAGGTTCCACCTAAGGCCGTAACCGGAGCGGCAGCATACGGTTCATTGAGCGCGTTGATAAAATCAAGCTTGAACTGTATGCGCATCTTCTCGTTTATACGCGTGTTCTTCAGCAGCGAAAGATCGACGTTGTTGATATTATCGCGTCGAACATCTGCGAAGTAGAACGGCAAAGTCCTGACGTGGTTCGAAGGAGATGTTGTAAGGAACGCGCTCGTGTTGAACCAGCGTTCGGACTTTCGTTCACTTCCGTCGAGTGATACCTTGGCTCCTGTGTAAAACAGATCATTGGCGAACCTGATCGGGAAGCCGATCTGGAACTGGTAAACGCCTTGAAGCTGCCAACCGCCGACAAAGCGGTCCAGCACGTCGCCATCCGAGAACAGTTTCTTTCCTTTGCCGAACGGAAGCTCATAAATGCCGCTGATCGAAAGCCGATGAGGTGCATCCTGGTCGGAGATCATCTTGGTCGGAAGTTCGTCGAATGCGTTCAGGTATTCGGTGGCCTGCAGCCACTTCGACCACGTATATGCGGCACCGAAAGTGTAGCCATCCACAAACCGCTTCTGCAGGCTGAACTGCGCCGCATGGTAATACGACTTACCATCATTAACCGTCGTCGTGATGTCGCCAAACATGGGCAAAGGACGGAGGAACGTCGACCGACCCAGCGTCGCCGCTGTGAAATGGTTGGTTCCTTCAAAACCCGCCAGATTTCGGAACGGGTTTGCTTGCGCAACGCCGAGGGCCGTTCCGCGAGCAGTCATTTCAGCCGCGGTCGGGTTTCCGCTCAAGAAATATTGGCCGGGAACGGCATTAATATTTTTCGCGATCTCGATATCGTAGCCGTAG
>JABFSB010000352.1 GCA_013140875.1 Acidobacteriota bacterium | reverse complement strand
GGACCACAAGCGCATTGCGCTGATGTACCTTGTGTCGGTGTCGGCCTTCTTCATGATGGGCGGCTTGTATGCGTCCGCGATCCGGCTTGAGCTGCTGACGCCGAACAGCGACCTGTTGGAGTCGGGCACCTATAACAAGGTGTTCACCCAGCACGGGATTTTGATGATCTTTTTCTTCCTGATCCCGTCGATACCGGCGGTGCTCGGAAACTTCCTGCTTCCGATCATGATCGGGGCCAAGGACCTGGCCTTGCCGCGAATCAACCTGTTGAGCCTTTATTTTTACTGGATCGGCGGAGCTCTTGCGTTGTTCGCCCTTATGCAGGGCGGCGTCGATACGGGCTGGACGTTCTATACGCCTTACTCGACGACGTTTTCAAACACATTCGTGATGGCCGTCGGGCTCGGGATATTTATCAACGGATTTTCGTCGATCCTTACCGGCCTGAACTTTATCGTGACCGTACACACGATGCGGGCTCCGGGAATGACGTGGTTCCGGCTGCCGCTGTTTGTCTGGGCCCAGTATGCAACAAGTCTGGTAATGATCCTCGGCACGCCCGTGATCGCGATCACGGTCCTGTTGCTTGCGATCGAGCGGGTTGCTCACGTCGGTATATTCGACCCGGCCATCGGCGGCGACCCGATCCTGTTTCAACATTTATTCTGGTTTTATTCGCACCCGGCTGTTTACATCATGATCCTGCCGGGAATGGGCGTTATCTCAGAGCTGATATCGAATTTTTCGCGTAAGAAAATTTTCGGTTACGAGTTTATTGCATTCTCGTCGATCGCGATCGCCGTGTTCGGCTTCCTCGTTTGGGGTCACCACATGTTCGTCAGCGGCCAGTCGGTTTACGCCGGCCTGGTGTTTTCGTTCCTGACAATGGTCGTGGCAGTGCCGTCGGCGATTAAGATGTTCAACTGGACCGCGACGCTGTATAAAGGCTCGGTCTCGTTCGATACGCCGATGCTTTACGCGATAGGTTTCATGGGCCTGTTTCTGATCGGCGGACTCACGGGGTTGTTCCTCGGTTCGATCGGTTTGACGGTCCATCTTACCGACACATATTTCGTCGTCGCCCATTTCCACTACGTGATGGTCGGCGGCCAGGTGATCGCCTATCTTGGCGGCATTCATTACTGGTGGCCGAAGATGACGGGCAAGATGTATTCGGAATTCTGGGGCAAGATCTCGGCGATGCTCGTGTTCATCGGCTTCAACCTGACGTTCTTCCCGCAGTTCATTTTGGGTTATCAGGGAATGCCGCGGCGTTACGCGTCTTACCCGGCCGAGCTTCAGGTGCTCAACATTTTCTCGACCGCGGGTGCTTCGGTGCTCGGCGTCGGACTGGTGATGCCGGTGATTTACATGGTCCATTCGCTGTTCTATGGAAAGCCGGCGGGCGACAATCCGTGGATGCTTCCAGGCCTGGAATGGAGAACATCCTCGCCGCCGCCGACCGAAAATTTCGAAGTGATGCCGGTGGTAACCTGGGAAGCCTACGAGTTCGGCGAAGAAAACGGTTTAGATCTTGAAGAAGCGAGACGCAGGGACCTCGCGGTGGTCAGCTAATTTCAACAGGATGGACAGGATAAGCAGGATTTTTTCTTATCCTAACCATCCTGTATATCCTGTTTGAATATTTAAAATAATGTCGGCACACGCATCAGACAAATTCGTTTATCACGAACCGGGGTTGCAGCACCAGTTCGATGACATGAAGCAGCAGGAAGAGAGCGTCTCGATCGGGATGTGGATGTTCCTTGTGCAGGAAATCATGTTTTTCGGCGGGCTGTTCACGGCGTATCTTGTTTTCCGTTCGCGTTACCCGATGGCGTTTGCCGCAGGCAGTAATCATCTGAACGCGTTCTGGGGCGGTTTGAATACGCTGGTGCTGATCGTGAGTTCGTTGACCATGGCGTTGACGGTGTATTACGCCCAGAAGAGCAATCGGACGATGCAGGTCGTTATGATCGTGCTGACGATGATCTTCGGCGCCACGTTTCTTGGCGTAAAGGCAATTGAGTATTCGGACAAGTACAACGACGGCCTTGTTCCGGTAACCGGCCTGAATAAAGTAGTTAAAGAAGACCCCGGCGCGCACCACGAAGCGCCGAAGCCGTGTTGGGAAGTAGAACACGGCGCAGCGGCGGCCGAACATCACGTGGTCAATCCACGCGGCGAGTTTCTTTGGACCGATTGTTCGCTTGCGAAGCTGGCCGAGAAAGAAAATTTTCTGACGCCGACCGAAAGGATCGGCTATTACTCTAACGGCGAACTTGACGGTAATAAATTCCGCGACAAGGTCCGCATTTTTTATTTTATTTATTTTGTGATGACGGGCCTGCACGCCCTGCACATGATAGTCGGGCTTGGGCTGATGGCATGGTTGCTGTGGACGGCGTACAAGGGCAATTACACGGCGGAATATTATATGCCGGTCGAAATGTCCGGCCTGTACTGGCACTTTGTCGACATTGTCTGGATCTTCCTGTTCCCGCTGCTTTATCTGCTGGGCAGGCATTTTATGCATTAAGGACGCGCGACAGGTTTTCCGGCCTGTTGTACGCTGTGGTACGCAAAACTTTTATGGCTGAATACCATCCCGAACACGAACATATGGAACACGACCATATGAATATCCCGAAATATCTTCTTATATTCGGGATACTTGTCGTCGGCACGATGCTCACTTATTTTGCCGCGACGGTCGATCTTGATTTCATCTTCCCGGGAGCAAATACGCTGCTTGCCCTGCTGATCGCCTTTACAAAAATGGCGTGCGTTATGCTGTTCTTTATGCACGTTTACTGGAGTCCGAAGCTGATCTGGCTTTCGGCCATTGCGAGTTTTTTCTGGCTGGCGATAATGTTCGCGTACACAATGCAGGATTACTTCACGCGCGGCTACGGCGTATTTACCGGCTGATGGTGCGTAACTTTTAGGTTTTAAGGACGCGGCCCGATCGGCAAAAAAACGATCGCGGCCGCGTCTTTAGTTGGTTAGTTTGAAGGTCCATTCATTAAAACGGGTTTCTCAGCGATCTCCGCGTCCTTCTCGGTGATCTCTGCGTTGAAGTTTTGTCGAGGTCCTTTTTTAAATGCCGAGGATGCAAGAGCGGGACGCGGAGACCGAAGAGAAAATTCCATCTCAAGGAATCGACTGCGGCCTCTTTTATTGGTTAGGATTTACTTACTTCGACGTGTTACTATCTACGGTTTGATAGGTTTTTGGCATTATTTTTCGCATTATTTCGCATGGACAACATGCCGCTCGGAGCCTTCATCAGAGACTGAAGATGTTTAATAAATTCAGCAGTTCGAAATTATATTTTACTATCATTGCGCTTTCCGCTGCGTTCCTTTCCGGCTGTATTACGGCAAAGGATCCCAAGAAGACCGCGATACTCTTAAAGACCGAGAACGCGACGCAGGCCGAACTGATAGGCGAAGTAAACAGGTTTGCCCGTGTCGATTCGCTGCGGGCGAAAATGTACTTTAAGCTCGAAGACAACTCCTATGCTCAATACGGAAGCAAGGACGTTTACAAACGGGCCGACGGCGAAGTCGTCGTTCAAAGGCCCGCGAACATTCTTTTAAAGGTTCAAATTCCGGTTATCAAAAGTGACGTGGCGCAAATGACCTCCGATGGCGAAAAGTTTCGCGTCGCGGTCCTTCTCGATAACAGCGGCGGAAAATACAAAAAGTTCGTGATGGGATCGAACAACGCCGACTATTCGACGCTGCAAAAGTCGCTTGAAAGCACGAACGGTAACGGCTCCAAAGAGGTGAAAGAGAACGTGAGCGCGTTCGCAAATATGCGACCGCAGCATTTTACCGACGCAATGCTGGTGCGCCCCACTGATGCCGCGTTCATGTACACCCAAAGCACGATCTTTCAGGACGAAGAGGACGTGACAACCGATAAGAAATCACCGATTCGAAAAGTAAATCGTGGATATTATCTCCTGGACGAATACGCAAAACGGGCAGAAGGCGAGTTAGTGATCGCGCGCCGCTTTTGGTTCGATCGTGTCGGCGGCATCCGGCTTGCCCGGCAGCAGATCTTCGATGCCAAGGGCGAGATCGAATCAGACATTGTATACGGTGCTGAGGGCAACCTAACTGACACCGGCCAATACAACCGTTTGCCGCTGCAAGTGACCGTGACGCGGCCGCAGGAAAAATATTCGATGAAGCTGACCTATCAGGTGCCGGAAGACGTGAAGATAGGCAACAAATATCCGCCGACGGCGTTCGTGCTTGAAAATACGTGGGGTTTGGAAGAGGTCGACCTGGATAAAAAGCTTCACGACATGACGGCGCAAAAGCCGCAGATGCCGGCCTCGGCCGCGACGAACAGTAACTCGGCGACTCGGTTTCAATAAGTCTTTGATGGACAATATCCTCAGTACCGAAGATCTTGCAAAATCCTATAAGATCGGAAAGCTGGAAGTTCCGGCGTTGCGCGGGGTTTCGCTTGAAGTTAAGAAGGGCGAGTTCGTCGCGATAATGGGTCCGTCGGGCTGCGGTAAGTCGACGCTGCTGCACCTGCTTGGCGGGCTTTTGTCACCGACCAGCGGGTCGATAATCATCGACGGCGAAGACCTCTCGAAAGTATCGGACGCAAAGCGAACGGACATTCGCCGCCGCAAGATCGGGTTTGTTTTTCAGCGGTTCAACCTGTTCCCGACGCTTACCGCCGAAGGCAATCTAAAACTCGCCGAAAAGATACATTCCGGCAATGGACGGGGAAGTTCGGACAACCGCCGCGAAGTGTTGCGCCTGTTGAGATTGGAAGATAAAATGCACCACAAACCGCTGGAAATGTCCGGCGGCGAGCAGCAGCGGGTCGCATTGGCCCGGGCCGTCGTAAACAGTCCGGCAATTATTTTGGCGGACGAACCGACGGGCAATCTCGATACCGAAAATTCGCAGATCGTGCTGGATATGTTTCGCGAGCTGAATGAAAAGTTCAATCAAACGATCATTATGATCACGCACAACCCGGAAGCCGCCGCGGTCTGCTCGCGAACGATCAGAATGCGTGACGGGCACGTGGTGGAAGAGTAGGCGGAAGGCGGTTGGCAGTACGCGGTCGCAAAGGCAGACTGCACCTGCATAGTGCCGCGGCTTACCGGTTACAGACATGACTTTGCTAAAGAAATTCGTGCTTTGGAGCTATAGCCGCGAAACGTCCGTGTACGTGATATTTTGCCTCGTTATAGTCGCGTTCATCTTTTTGACGCCTAAGCGGTGGTTCGACAAACGAGAACCGGTTGCAACCCAAACGTCGCGTTTGATCGTCCAACAAAAGGACTTTTCGCCGGATCACGCTGTTCTGGAAAAACGGGTCAAGGAAATAAGCGGCCGCCCGGACGCGGTCATTTTGGACACACGGGAGCGAAAAACCGACAGCGGCGAAACGTTTTACGAGATTGATATTCGCTGAAAAATAGGAACAAAATTTATCGATTATCGTGTTAGAGAAGGCCGTTCACTCTAACTTTTTTATTAAAATCAGGAGTTGTTATGAAAAATCTATTGCGGTCTTCGTTTATTGCCGTGCTTGCGATGTCGTTTTTGTTTGTCGCTGACGCGTCGGCGCAGCAAGGCGAGTTGGGTAAGGTCCTTCGCCGCATCGAAGCACACAATAAGAATTTGACTACCATGCGTGCCGGCCTCACATGGGCGAAGGAAAACACGCAGCTTCGTGAAACCGACACAAAAACGGGAGACATCAAATATGCCAAACGGCCCGGCAAAGATGCTTTGGTAAGGATCGATTGGACGCGGCCGTCCGAGATTATTTCTATCGGCGACGGCAAGTATGTATTGTTTCAACCCGGCAATAAGATCGCTTATACAGGTTCGGTAAAGAACGCTCAAAAAGGCCAAACCAAGGCGGCCTCGGCCCTTTCGTTTATGACGATGTCGAAGGCTGAACTCGATTCGAACTTCGATCCTTCGTATCTTGGACAGGGTACCTTGAGCGACGGTACGCAAGTCGCCCACTTAAAGCTGATGCCGAAAGGAAAAGCGGGCTTTCAATGGGCCGAGTTGTGGGTCGATGTCGACGGAATGCCGCGACAGACCAAGATCGTCGAAAGCAACAACGACGTTAGCACGTTCCTGATCACAAAACCGTCGAAGAATACGCCGTTGAAGAAATCCGATTTCGAAGTCTCGATCCCAAGCGGAACCGACATCAAGAAAACCTAACTTGGTGCGGAAGCCCGCGCGTAAGCAAGGGCTTAACATACAGTGCCGCTAGCGTTAAAAAGAGAAGCCCGAACCACGGAAAAAATGGAAGAAGATGAAGAACGAAAGATGCAGCCACAACTCAGGTAATGTCCTAATTTGTGTTGCGGCTTCCAAACTTGGCTCTTTCTTTACGGTCTCGGCGAGCTTTGCGTGAGGAAAAAGAAACTTCACACAAAGAACGCGGACGACGCAAAGGAAGAACATAACGTGGCAACACAAATCAGGGCACTTCCCAGGAACGCCTTTTGTTGAAATCGGCCTTCTCAGAGCCTATACTCAAATATTTGGGCTGAATATAGTTTTTTATGCCAAAGGCAAGCAGTTTTAGCAGGTTTACGCGAGGTGTAAGGCACACGGTTCGTGCTTTTGCTTCGACTAAGCATCCGGTGTTGGTACACATTGTGCCGATGCGGCGGTGTAATTTGGCGTGTACCTACTGTAACGAGTTCGATAAAACGAGCGATCCGGTGCCGGTCGATGTGATGCTTGAGCGGATCGACAAGCTTGCGGAATTCGGCAGCTCCGTTATCACAATCTCCGGCGGCGAGCCGATGATGCACCCTGAGATATACGAGATCATCGGCCGCATTCGCCATCACGGAATGATCGCCGGACTGATATCGAACGGCTATTATTTTCAGCCGGAGAAAGTTAAAAAACTGAACGAATCCGGGCTCGATTATCTGCAAATATCGATCGATAACGTGACGCCGGACGAGGTGTCGAAAAAGAGCCTCAAGGTGCTTGATGCAAAGCTGGTAAATCTTCGCGATTACGCAAAGTTCAAAGTGAATATCAACTCGGTTGTCGGCGGCGGCGTGGCGAATCCGGATGAAGCTCTGATCATTGCGAACCGTGCTCGCGAGCTTGGCTTTTCATCGACGGTTGGCGTTATCCATGACGGCGACGGTTTGAACAAAGGGCTCACGCCGCGGGAAAAAGAAGTCTATAAAGAGATCAAGAGCAAAGGTCAGAGTTCGTATGCCCGCTGGAACTGGTTTCAGGATGATCTTGTCGAAGGCAAGGAATATGAATGGCGGTGCCGTGCCGGTGCGAGGTATCTTTACATCGACGAGTTCGGCATGGTCAATTGGTGCTCGCAGCAA
>JABFSB010000111.1 GCA_013140875.1 Acidobacteriota bacterium | reverse complement strand
ATTTTAGACGCTTTATACGATTTATGCCGCCAGCCGCGAGAATAACCGACCCTGTAGCACACCCGCTTCCGCCCGTCCTCACCGGCGGGCCGACCGCTGTCACCGTAATGATCGGATTCCTTCCGGCGTGGCGGGGAGTTAATCCCGCTGTTGCCGCGGCAATGAAGGCTGCAAAGGCAATCTCCGATGCCGCGATCAAAACTGCCGAGGCGGCGACCGTAGCCGCTGCCGGGACGCCGGGAGCTCCGGCGGCTAAGACGGCTGAGGAAGGCGTAAAAGCGGGAGCGGCGGCAGCGATGGGAAGCGCGATCAGCGCCGCTGCGGGCGGTTCGGACATTCACGGATGTTTGACGCCTTTGCCGATTCCGCCGCACGGACCGGGTATTGTGATCACGCCGTCAGCAACGGTAGTCGTCGCTAATTTCCCTGCGGCACGGCAGGGCGATGAGATTCTGGAAGCCGTCGGGCCGCCTAACAAAATAGCAATGGGTTGTCCGACTGTACTGATCGGTGGGTAACGAAGACAAGTTTATTCCTTCAACTTACAATCCGCTGGGAGCGCAAGCGTCCCGCTTGCACGGACGCGTGTTCTGCGTCCGAGCGCTCCAAGAACAATTAAAATAAGCCAACACTTGCTACGTCGCTGAAAAATCTGCCCGGGTTAAGGCCGCGTCATTTGTTCGGGAATAACAAGCTCATCAAACTTCTCCGCCGTCAACAGATCAAGTTCAACCGCCGCTTCTTTCAGTGACGTTCCTTTTTTGTGCGCGTGCTTCGCTATCTTTGAGGCGTTGTCATAGCCGATGTGTTGATTCAAAGCCGTGACGAGCATTAGCGAATCCTGCAAATATCTATCTATCTGCTCTCGATTGAGCTCGATGCCGGTGATGCAGTAATCGACAAAGCCGTGGCACGCGTCGTGGATCAGCCGCACGGAATGCAAAAAATTATGGATCATCACCGGCTTGAAAACGTTGAGCTCAAAATTTCCCTGCGAACCGGCAAACCCGATTGCGGCGTCGTTGCCGAAAACCTGTACGGCGACCATGGTCATCGCCTCACTCTGCGTCGGGTTTACTTTGCCGGGCATGATCGATGAGCCGGGTTCGTTTTCGGGCAGCGAAATTTCGCCGATCCCGCACCGCGGGCCCGAAGCGAGCCAGCGAATATCGTTGGCGATCTTCATCAAAGAAGCCGCGAGCGTTTTTAGTGCTCCCGATGCAAAAACAACTTCGTCATGTGCCGATAAGGCTGCAAACTTGTCCGGATGCGATTTGAATGGCAGGCCTGTTAGATCCGCGATTTTGGCCGCCGCCCGATCCGCAAATTCCGGATGTGCGTTCAATCCCGTTCCGACCGCCGTGCCTCCGATTGCCAGATCGAGCAAACCCGGCATCACCAATCGCAATCTTTCGATATCGCGGTCGATCAAATTCGCCCAGCCGTTGAATTCCTGCGAAACGGTCACCGGAGTCGCGTCCTGCAAATGCGTGCGGCCGATCTTTACCACGCCTTCAAATTCTTTTGCCTTCGCTTTTATCGCGTCGCTCACCTTATGCACTTCGGGAATCAGCGCCGTCAGCCGCTCGGCCGCTGCAATGTACATCGCGGTCGGAAAAGTGTCGTTCGACGACTGCGATTTGTTCACGTCGTCGTTCGGATGCACCGGCTTCTTCGAGCCCATCTCGCCGCCCGCTATCTCAATTGCCCGGTTCGAGATCACCTCGTTCGCGTTCATGTTCGTCTGCGTGCCCGAACCGGTTTGCCAGACGCGAAGCGGAAAATGAGCATCGAGCTTCCCATCGATCACCTCGTCGGCCGCCTGCTCGATCAGCTTCAGCTTATCGTCCGGCAATTTTCCCAAATCGCGATTAACGATCGCCGCCGCCTTTTTCAAAATGCCGAGCGCCCGAATAACCTCACGCGGCATCACATCGAACCCGATGTTGAAATGCTTCAAACTCCGCTGAGTTTGCGCTCCCCAATAAACATCCGATGGAACCTCGATCTCGCCCATCGAATCGGTTTCAACGCGTGTTTGTTTGGACATCTGTTCTGCTGTCATTTCTAAGGATGATCGTTCGGGTCTTCGGTCCGCAACCCCATGGCCCGTGCGGCCGCCAACAATTCCAGATCGGCTGATACCAAAACTACGGCAGGCAGGTCATTCGCCATCTGATTTCGATTCAAATGTTCTGCTGCTGCCGCCTGAACGGCGTCATAAGCACGAAGGCCGTACTTCTCAACGATGCCCCGGGCCCCGTCGATTATTTTTGAGTTTAATTCGAGCACGTAATATTGGCTCGACAGATGATCGTCGAATAGCTCCAGAAGCTGCCTAGCTTCTTCAGCCGAAAGCGAGCCGCCTTTTGACCGCCTCACGATCGCTGAGGCCAGCTCGACTATCGTTATTTCGGCAATGTAGACCAAACAATCGGATTCATCGTGGAAAAAATACCCGATCCAGGCCGAGCCTTTTTCGTCAATATATCGTTTCGCGAGAGCGCTCGTATCAAAGAAGATAACTTCCACCTATCGACGTTCCTCGATAATAGTTTCCGACAAAGGTTTGCCCTTGATCCTTGCCGGACTGAATTTCCTCGGCTTCCGATTTGGGTCCGGCGGTCGTCTCAAAACGCCTTCCGCCGCTAATCTTTCATTTAGCTCGTTTTGACGCTTCCGCATGTCTGCGTCTTTACAGTCCGGGATGTCGGTCGGCGCGTCAAGAGCTTTAGCCACTTGGTTTCGCTCGTGAGGAGTCAATTTGGCTACTTCTTCCAAGATTTCCGTCAAACTCATTGCTATATTTTAGCACGGAAAAGCGCCTAACTGACCGCGATAAAATTGATTGACAAAGGTTCCCGCCTGCACTTACGATTATCGAAGCCTGCCTCGCCACGCTGGCCCCGCGTCCGATCGATGGAAAATCTCAAAGCGATATTAAAACTTTTCTACAGCCCCGCGTCCGCGATGAGCGATTTGATGGACCATGGGAGCTGGGTGTTTGCGGCCGTTGCTGTATTGTTCGTTTCAATGGCTTTTTTCGCGACGGTAACCGCGCCGCTCGAAACCGCTTACCGCATTCCGAGTATTTCAGAATTCTACGAGCCGGAATACGATGAGGTGTCGGAAGCCCAGGCAAAGGCGAAATTCGACAAGGCCCAGTCGGATTATGACCGGGCGATGAGCGCGCGCCGGACGATTCCGCTGGTTGGCGACAGGTTCTTTAAGTTCTTTTCATTCGATGCCGCGAAATTTTATCAACCGCTGCTGGCCCTTTCCGTATTTTACGTTCCGGCGGCAATTCTGCTGATGACCTTTTTCGGCATTGGCAGTTTTGGATTGGTGCTGAGACGAGATTACGGAACTCTTGCGGTTTGCACCTTGAGCGCCTGGGCAGCCGCGCATCTGCCGTTCGCGGTTGTTGGTATTCTTCTTTATTCGCAGAGCCCAGATCCGCAGGTTTACCTCGCCCTATGGGCAGCCAGCGGGCTGCTGTTCGGCGTGTTTATGATATTCGCACTTCGGACCGCTCTGGGTACCGGTTACGGTCCGGCCGTGGCGGTGGTCGGGCTGGCATGGCTGTCACTAAGTCTGGGAACGCTGGTGATGCAGTACGTGTCGCCCTGGCTGTTTTCGCCGTTTCTCTTGTTTTACGCGTATATGTATCTCGGCGGTTCGATCGGCGGCGAGGTCCGCGGGTTCGGTAATGCAATGCGGCAAAAGCAGAACTTCAAACGCTTTCTGCACAACGCGACCGTCAACCCAAAAGACGCCGACGCGCACGTGCAGCTTGCTTTGATCTATCTTCAGCGACGACAGGAAGCCAAGGCCGTCGACCACCTGCGCAAAGCTCTTGAAATTGACGAAACCGAGATCGACGCAAATTACGAAATGGGCAAGATCGAGCGTGGCCACGGCAACCTGCAAGAAGCCCTGAACCATTTTGCGACCGTCGTCGAGCAAAACGACAAGCACGCCCTCAGCGAAGTGTGGCGCGAGATCGGCATCACCTATCTCGATGCGGACATGCTCGATGAAGCTCACAACGCTCTCGAAAAATTCACCATCCGCCGCTCGGCCGATGTCGAGGGCCTGTACTATTTCGGAAAAGTCCTAAAGGCTCAGGGCAATTTGGACGAAGCACGAAAGATGTTCGAGCAAACGATCGACTACGCCAAAGCCGCCCCTGATTTCAGCCGACGAGGCACAACGCATTGGAGCAAGCTGGCTAAGAAAGAGTTGTAGGCTTGAACAGAACTTGCCAATGAAATCGCCTCTGGCTGATAGCTAACAGCCAATAGCTATCAGCTAATATTTTAATATACCTCACCCACGTTACCCACACATGCGGCCGCTCCGCCGGATTCAACGCCAAGCCCGGCTTCGATCCACGCAGCCGTCCCGCCCGTTACATTATAAACGTTCTTGAATCCCGCATTTTCCAGAATACTTGTGCCTAAACTGGAACGATAACCGCTTTGGCAGATCACGTACGTCGGCACTTGCGGATCGAGCCTGCCGAATTCCTTTGGAAGCTTATCGAGCGGAATATTCAGCGTTCGCACAGCATGGCCGGCAGCATGTTCGGCGGGACGGCGAACGTCAACGAATTGAAGATACTTTTCCGATTGCGTTAGTTCTGACATCTCTTCCACCGATACCTGTTCGATCCGTTTTTTCTCCGCCGTGCAATCGCCGATCAAAATAAATCCTTTCACCGACTCATGCCCGACGCGTGCGAGGCGCGTAAACGCCTCGTCGACCTGCGCCTCCGTTTCGGCGACGACGGCAATGTTCGTCCCGATCGGAACAAGCGTGCCGGCCCACGACGCGAACTGCCCGCCCAGGCCAATATTTATCGAATTCGGCACATGCCCCGCACCATATTCCGCACTAACCCGCACGTCCATAACGATCCCGTCGAAGCCATCTATCTCCCCGGTCGAAAGCTGCTTCGGTTTTTCAAGATCAGCGAGCGAGGCCGAGCCTTCAAGATTTTTCGCTGCGCTCTTCGGAAAATATGCCGGAACTTCCGGCTGATCGGCCGCGACTATCTTTACAAATTCTTCCTTCGACATCGGCTGCAAAGCATAATTGAATCGCCGCTGCTCGCCGAGTGTGGACCACGTTTCCTTCGACAGCGATTTGCCGCACAAGCTGCCCGCACCGTGTGCCGGGTAAACTTCCGTTTCGTCGGGCATCTTTAAGATCTTGTCGTGCAGCGAATCGTAAAGCATCTCGCCCATCTGTTGCGCCGTAAAGCCTTTCGACCCGATCAGGTCGGGCCGCCCGACATCGCCGATAAATAAAGTGTCGCCAGTGAACATTTTCGGAGCGAGGACACTCTTGTCCTCACGAATGTCGCTTCGACGTTCGAACGAACTTTTGACGGAGGAACCGCCGATGGGGACAAGAGTGTCCCCGCCCCGCTCCTCGGCAATGATCGTAATTCCTTCGGGCGTGTGACCCGGCGTTTCCAAAAATCTGAGTTTCACATCCCCGACAAAAAGCTCGTCGCCATCTTTCACCTTGTGCGTAACAAATTTCGTATTCGCCCGCTGTCCGTAAACGATCTCGGCACCGGTTTTCGCCGCCAGCTCAACGTGCCCGCTGACAAAATCGGCATGCGAATGAGTCTCGATTATGTACTTGATCTTTTGCCCGTGCGTTTCCGCCTCGTCCAAATACTGCTGCACATCCCGCTGCGGATCGATGATCGCCGCCTCGCCATTCGAGCCGATGTAATAGGAAGCATGCGAAAGGCAGCCTAGATAAAATTGTTTGAAGATCATGCAACCCTCACTTTCGTTTCCGTTACGGTGACAAAATTATTCCGCAATTTGTCACTGTAATTTTCCAGCAGATGCCGCAGCACATGGATCTTGTTCGCAGAACGCTCATCGCCCAATCGCAAGAAGACAACGCCTCGGTGAGGTCTCCGCTCGCGAAAAACCATTTCGCCAAAATCTTTATCGTTCGTTATTAATATCCAGTTCTCATCGACAGCTTTCGACAGGAGTTGTTCATCTGCGACACCTTGTGTTTCTTCGTAAACAGAAAAGACTTGGTGTCCATTTTCACGAAGCCATTTTGCGACCGTCGGCCCTGTACATTCATCTACAAGAAACCGCATTCTTTAAGCCGTCTCCATGACGAGCGGCATAAACTCAGTCCGGCTCAACGACTCTCCCGCAAAAAGAAAGCAGGCTTGAATGTCTTCCATTGTTAGGCCTTCGTATTCATCCAATATTTCCGCAGTCGTCGCGCCGTGGGCCAATTGGTTAAGGATAAATTCAACCGACAAGCGCGTGCCTTTCACCACTGGCTTTCCTGTCAACACTTTCGGATCGAGTGTTATTCGCTTTAACAGTGCCTGATCGTTCATACCGATATTATATAGCAAGAAATCACTATCGATTGATATTTTTGGCCTTGAAACAACAGGTAGCGTTTGCCTGAACCTTAAGTTCTTTCGAACAATGCGCAATATTTGCGTCGCCGCTCTCACCTGACGTATTCAATGTTCCCCGGTTTGATCGAGCTTAATATTTCGTTGACGGCGGGCATGAATGGAAGCAGGTCGTCAATGTCGTTTGTCGGGGCTGCCAGCACGACGAAGGCCAAGTCAAAACTCTTGATCTTTTGCTGATGCTCCATGTTTTGATCGTTGGTGAGCAATATGTCAAAGTCTATTTCTGCAAGCCTTAGCAATTCACCGTTCTGTTTGCCCGCCCATCCTGCTTCGGGCACCTCTTAACAATATCGGCATCGACTTCGACCTTGAGTTTCTTTGGCAAACATTCATCCAGCAGTACTCTCATCAATTCACGGCCTCGAACGAATGGCTTACTTCCCGCAAAAATTCAACCGCTTGCTCACGGCTAACAGTAGGAAAATCTTCAAGAAAGTGCTGGATGGAATGTCCACCGGCAAGGTAGTCCGGCAATGTTTTAACGAGAACACGGGTATCCTTGAACACGGCCGCTCCGCTCATCACCTCGCGCGAACGAGAGACGACACTTGTTTCAACGGTTGTATTCATACCTGCATTATATATTAAGGTAAGTGCCGCGGATTGACATATTTCACCACAAACCGCGGTGCCGGTTCGTCATCCGTATCGTCGGGCAATACCTCGAAGGATGCTTGTTTCAAACCGTTGTGCTCAAACCGAGAAAGGTCTTTTCGCGAAAGCGGCCAGGGCAGCCGCTCGGGCTTTTCGTCATCCTCGCGGCCGCGCGTGACAACTATCAATTCACCACCTGGTGCAATGAACGCCGCGACCGCGTCGATGGCTTTTTCTCTTAACTCCATCGGCAGCGGCTGGATGGTATATATCTCAAGTACAAAATCAAATACGCTAAGCCAACCGCGATAAGGCTGAAACA
>JABFSB010000542.1 GCA_013140875.1 Acidobacteriota bacterium | reverse complement strand
CGTTTTTGCCCCTCTATTTCATGTTCGCAAGGATGCCCCACCTATCCTTCTTTTGTCAGGCGATCGCGGAGGGCCACGGCCTTGGCGTAAACATCCGCGTCTTGTGCGGGCGACGGAATGCGTAGGACTATTTCCTGGCCCATCACGCCGACGATCTTTTTATCGGCTGGAAGCTTGTCGTACTCGCCTTTAAGTTCCTCGTCGGAAATCGTCAGTTTTTCGCCGATCCTGGCAGTGCTGACAAAGACATAGCGGATCTTCTTTTGCGGCGAACTGATGTAGTACGCCGCTTTGTTCTTCTCAAAATAGTCGCGCAGTTCCTGGTCGCTCGGCGTGATCGACTGGGCCAGGTCGGCGGTGTTGACCGATACGTACGAAAGGTCGAATTTTATATTCTTACGTTTGAAATCCGACAACATTTCTTCTTCGGAAATAGTGATGCCGGCGGTAAGAAATGCCCGCAGCTTCATCGCGCTCAGGTCGTCGCGGACGCGTTCTTCAAACGCCGCCACGCTTCCTTCCTGTTCGGACGCGTTAATTTCGTACTGGGCCTGATCGAAAGGCTTGCCGTCGGTCGGCTTAAATTGCTTTCTGATCGCGGCGGCGACCTCGGCGTCGGAGGCACGCAGGCCAAGGCGCTTTGATTCGACACGGGCAATGCGGTTGCCGATGAGCGAGTTCAGCAGCGTCTTGGTCGGGAACGACGGACCGCGGCTTTGCCGGCTGTAAACTTCTTTTTGCCTTGCCAGCTCGCCGACGGTTATGTACTCGCCGGAGACCTTGGCGGCCGTTTCCTCACTGCGGGTCAACCCGGCGCTTAACGCCGAATCGTTCGGCCGGAAAAAGAGCACAAGGCTGAGTACCATGAAAACGACAAAAGCCAAAAGTATGAAATTTCGCGTCTTTTCCTGACGACTGAAAAACTTTAACATCTCTGATTTCCTAATGAATTAAGATTTTCTGCACGATACGGACAATCTGCGATTCTAGCAAAAATGAGGCTGACAACCAACGTCTATCCGCATAATTACCGTTCGTTACCGCAATGGTATGATGCTTATCCGGCATCGAAAGTTAGCCTTTGCCGGACCTTTACGCTCATTCGCCTGGTTTTCGCATTCGCAAACTCATAAAAGTATCAAAAGAAACCATATCCCAAAGATTTCATTGATTTTCACGGTCGGTGAATAGCTTGCAGTTTCCTTCCAATTGTTCAATCATAAGCACACCTAAATAATGGCAAATGCTGCAATAAGTTCTGTCGCCATCGTCGTAAAGCCCAACCATGCCGAGGCGTGGCAGACGGCGTGCGAGCTTTCCGAATGGCTTGAAAAACGCGGTGTGAAGATGGTCGCCAGCCCGTATGCCGACGACCTGAAATCCAAGACCGATAACGGAGATCCATCGCCGGCGGAAAGCGACGGGTTCGACGCCGACCTGATAATAGTGCTTGGCGGCGACGGAACCATGATCTCGACCGCGAGGCTGATCGGCGACCGGCAAGTACTTGTCCTTGGAATAAATTACGGCAGTTTGGGTTATTTGACCGAGTTTCGTATCGAGGAGATGTTCCCGGCGCTCGAGACGATCCTGGCCGGCGAATACAAGATCGACAGCCGCGTAATGCTTCGGGCGGGACATTTCCGAAACGATGAATTATTGGCCGGCGGCCGAGTTCTGAACGACGTTGTTATCAACAAGGCAGCGTTGGCACGGATAATCGAGATCGAAGTGATGCTGAACGGCCAGTTCGTCAATTCGTTCCGTTCGGACGGCCTGATCGTCGCGACGCCGACCGGATCGACCGCCTATAACCTTTCGGCGGGCGGCCCGATCGTATATCCGTCGATGAACGCCGTCGTTCTGACCCCGATCTGCCCTTTCACGCTGACAAACCGCCCGATCGTCATTCCGGACAGTGCCGAGATCGAGATAAAGCTGATCGACGACAACGAGGGTGTTTTTCTCACCCTGGACGGACAGACCGGCTATCGAATGAAGGCCGACGACCGCGTGATCATCCGCAAAAGCAGCACTACATTCAACATCGTCCAACCCGCGAACCGTAATTATTTCGATGTTTTGAGAAACAAGCTTCAGTGGGGAAGATAAACGGATTTGCCGCCGCGGTTAGTCGAACAAGGTCGGAGCATCTTCTTTTGGCTCAAAGCCCTCAGGGTGCCACATCAGGTTCTTGAGATCGCATTTTCCCGCCGGGGAAAAAACTATTCCTTCCGATTCGAGTATCTCTTGCTGTAGGTTCATCGGAATCGTCAACCGTCCGGTCGAGCATTTGCCTTGCGAGTTTACGACCCGCTGCCACGGCACGTCCTCATCGGCCCCGTGCATCACGTATCCGACCGTACGCGCCGTATAGCCATCGCCCAATATCCCAGCTATCTGGCCGTAGGTCATTACTCGTCCCGCCGGTATTTGCCGAACAAGTTCGTAAACACATTCGCGATATTTTTTGTCGTTGACTGAGTTCAAAACTTACCCTGGCTCCGTTATTCACTATTCGTTATTTAGGGACTGCTGTTCGGAATAACGAATAGCGAATAGCGAAAAACGAATAATTTTGCGTATTTATCAACGTGCCGTCCTGAGCCTGAGGGCCGTCACCTGTCGGACCTAGCGGCCGTGTTTTTTGTCGTCGGGGACGATCATCTGCCAGGGACCGGTTGCGTCGGGCAACGGTTTGCCATCTGTGGTGTCGGCGAGGCCGGCGTTTGGCCGAACGCACAAAAGGATAACGCAAACACAAAACAGGCGAGAAAGAGACAGGTTCTCATATTATTTTTGTATCAGGACCGTTCGGGCAGGCGAACCGTCGCCGCCGCCGCCCTCATATTTTAATGGCATGCAGATCAGGTCATAGTCGCCGGGTTCGACTTTGCGAAGATCGACGCCTTCGAGGATGACAACCTCTTTTTCGAGAAGCGTAACGTGCACAGGATGGCCGGGTGAGCCGCTTTTTTCAATTGAAAGATAGTCGATGCCGACTAAAACGATGCCGTTTTCCACCAGCAATTTGGCGGTGGCGGGCGTGATGAAGGTAAAGTCTTTGCGAAATCCGAGTTCAGGCTGCGACCAAAACGCCGAATTTCGCGACCTGAAAATAACGCGTGAGACGCCTTCGAGATCGCCGACGTGCTCAGGTTCAATCGCGACGACATCTTCCGGCACCTGAACCACCCGGCACGGGCCGACCAGTTTCTGCGGATCGATCTCGTGAACGCGCTTCGCCCCATCTATAAAATGGTTCGGCGCATCGACATGCGTTCCGGTGTGTACGCCGAAAGCGATCTGCGAGACATTGGCCGTGTCGCCGCCCGAGATCGATTTGGCAGCCGTAACGCTGACGGTCGGGTCGCCGGCATAAATAGGTACGGTTTCGCTTACTGCGACCGTGACATCGAAAATCTTCATTTTAAGACCGTATATTTATTTTGAGTATCGGCGATCGGTTTGGCGGCTAGGGCTTTTCCGCCGACGACCCAGCGGGGCTTTTCTTCGGTTCCGCGATTTAAGAACTTTTGGGCAAAGAATGCAGGTTTCGCTCCCGGCGTCGCCGTGATCTTGTAGCTTCGGTCGCAGTATTTATTCGCAACCGGATTTTCGCATTCGTTGGTGTTAACGAGATAAACGCCGATCTCGACAGCGGCCGTCGCTGAAAGCTCGACGATCGTTATACTACTGCCGTAGTAACCCTGGTGCATTCCGCCGCCCGTTTCGATGATGATCTCGTCGCGTCCGTTCTTGTTAAGGTCCGCGACCTTCGAAACCTCAAGATTCCAGCCGCCGTCTTCGACGAAGCTCGCTATGATTCGTCCGTTCTCGACCACCACAACACCGTTGTTGGCAAAGCCATTACCCGTCTGGCAAAGCTCGTAAACGATTGCCCGCTGCCTTGCCCCGGCTTTGGTGAAGGCACCGTCCAGAGCTCCGATAATGTTGAGATTCCCGCCGGAGCAGCTATCGTCATCTTTCCATTTCTCGGCCGCCTTCGGGACGACCTGTTCCTTGATCAGCTCTTCATCGGCCGGTAGATGGTTGGTTTCCGGAAGCTTTGCAAGCGGGTCGTAAAGCACTATCGCACCCTGCGCAAAAACGCCGCTTGCGGTCGAAAGCACAGCCGTCAAAATCGCCAGGATCAACTTTCCTTTCATAATCAAAAAGCATAATCGAAATCGAAGGATAGGTGCAACGGTTGCGCAACCAGCCGTTTTCTTTGTAGGCTTGTAACTAATGGAAATTCAACGAGAAGAGCATGGGCGGAACGGAGCTTTCTTTATCGACGAAGACGGCGAATGGGTCGCCGAAATGAGCTATATCCGCAACGGCCCGAACACCATAGTCATAGACCACACCGAAGTGGACGAAAAATTGGGCGGCCAGGGCATCGGCAAAAAACTGGTCGCGGCCGCGGTCGACTTTGCACGTGCGAACGGTCTTAAGATCAAACCACTGTGTCCTTACACAAGGAAAGTGATCGAAGCCACGCCCGAATATCAGGATGTTTTGGCCTGAGGTGTCGAAAATATGGACCCGCGTCCGCCGCGAATTTCGGCCTCAAGCTATTCCAATACGGCTCCGCTTATCTGGAGCTTTCTTTACGGCTCACAGCACGGAAAGGTCGAGCTCATCCTCGACAACGCTCCGGCCCGGTCGGTCGAGCTGTTGGCTCAGAAACGCGTCGACGCGGCGCTGACACCGGTCATTGCCTATCAATCCATCGATGATGTGTTTTTGATTCCTGACGTTTGCGTCGGGGCGAAAGAGCGTGTGCGAAGCGTTTGCCTGGCAACGCGCGGAATGCCGCTCGAACAAGTGCGGAGCGTGGCGCTGGACGTTTCGTCCAAAACCTCGGTCTGCCTGACGAAGATTATTTTTCGTGAATTCTTAGGGTTCGAACCGGAATGGCGCGAGGCGCGGCCCGACATCGACGCAATGCTGGCAGAGTCAGATTGTGCTCTGCTGATCGGTGATCCGGCACTTCGCCTGACGGCGTCGCGAGCGAATTCGAGCGACGTGCCGATTGAGACGTTCGATCTTGCGGAACTCTGGCGCAAGCACACCGGGCTCGGTTTCGTCTTCGCGATGTGGATGGCCCGAGCCTCCGACTCCGTTGTCGATTTCGCGGCCGTTAGAGATGAGGGACTTAAGCATATAGACGAGATAGCGGCGAATTACGTTAACGACATCAGTCTGCCGCTGGATGAGTTGAAACGTTACCTGACGGAGAATATTTCTTATGGTATCGATGACGCGATGCAGGCGGGATTAGAGCTTTACTTCGAACTGGCGTTCAAAAATGGCTTGATCGGGCGAACCCGGCCGCTCGAATTCGCGGGTTAGGTCACTGAAATATCCCGGACTGGAACAACAGCAGCCAGGCGGCCACGATCACAAAGACCAGCAGCCCGATATCGATAGTTCCTAATTGTTGTTGTCCTTTTTCCATAACTTTATGGACCTGCCCACTTAATTACATCTTTAATCGCGTGAAACTTTCCGAAAAAACTGTCGTGCCGATACGCAATTTCCGATATAAATATTCGCTAAAACTCTGGTTACAGATTTAATGACGATACGTGCGGCGGGTTTTTGCGGCAAAATGTGAGAAGCAAAGCGTGTTTTTCCGTCCTTTTTCAGACGGAGACTAAAAAATCGGGCGTTTAACGTCTGCCTGAAGGCGTTCGCCGATGACCTTGCCGTTATTTTCCTTTAGATGCTGAAGAACGATCAGGCCAAGCTCGATTCGCCGGTCGACGTTTTTGACGTTTCCGATGTAGTAAAGAAGGCTCCGCTGCATGCCGCCGGTCAACGCATGAAATAGCCGGTCGCCCTCAGGGTCCTGGCGGAGAACTTCTTCGAAATCTTCGGGTATCGGAGCGCCGTATTTGCTGGTGTCGGGTTCGAGCAGGATGGAAACTTCGTCGCCTTCTTCAACATTGAGCGCCGCCCGCAGCGGTTTGTTGACGCCGATAGTGAAAACGTCTTTATTTGGCGACAAGGCACATTGAAATGTGTGTGTGCCGTTCAGCGTACATACGACACGCCGCGTTTTCGGGTCGGTCTCGAACTTTTTCGCGATCTCGGCCGAAACGGTCAGAAAGTACCAGCCCGTTTTCGACTTTTTCAGCACCGAGGTGAGCTTGACCGGTTTTGCAGGTTTCGGCATCGAATCAAATATCGCTTGATTGCCGCTTGCCTGCAAATCCCCATCGCACACCTTACGATTCAGCCAGTACTGAATAGACTTCCTTGCGGGCCCGATCAAGTATCTCGCCGATACGCTTCAGCGTCTCTTCGTCGGTGCCGCGACCGCCGTCTATCACCGCACCCGCTAGTTTTTTGAGCGATAACCTTATTTCATGCGCCTGCTTCATGCCCGGCGTTTCTTCAAAATTTGATGCACCGCGTTCGGCAAGCATGCCGCGGCCGGCTTCGGTTATCGTGTACACCTTTTTTCCCTCGATCTGTTCGCTGCTGACAAAACCGCCCTCTTCAAGCATCTGCAGCGTCGGGTAAACCGAACCCGGACTCGGACGATAGCCGCGAAAACGGCCTTCCATATCGTTGATAATGTTATAACCGTGCCGCGGACCTTCTTTTTGCAGGATCTCAAGCAGCAAAAGCTTCATATCGCCGCGCCGCACCCGCGGAGTGTCGCATCCCGGTCCCATTCCCCATCTGCCGCCAAATCCAAAACCAAATCTTCCTTTCATTTTATTTACCTCTTAAACCTAATTCTCTAGGCGACATGAATTGATCGCTTTCGATTGTATTCAATCTATCTCGATATATCGTTATATGTCAAGAGCTATTTTATTCAATGTGAGTATTTCGCCCTTACTCCGTGCGGGCTAGTGCATCTTTTTGCTAAAATTAAAAAAATGGACAGTAATATCCAGCCAATTTTGGACAAAGCTTTAGCGGGCGAACGCCTCACTGTTGAAGACTGCACCACTCTGCTCGAATCAAAAGATTTCGTGCGCATCGGCCTGGCGGCGGACGAGATACGTCAGCGGAAAAACCCGGGCGATGTCGTAACTTACATAATCGACCGCAATATCAATTACACGAACGTCTGCAATGTCGTCTGCACCTTTTGCGCGTTTTACCGCCGGCCGGGTAAGCCGGACACCTATGTGCATTCGATCGAGGAAATCTGCAAACGCATCGATGAAACGATAGAGTTGGGCGGCACGGGAGTGTTAATGCAGGGCGGTTTGCATCCCGATTTTAATATCGAGTGGTACGAGGACCTGCTCTCGACACTCCACGCAAAGTATCCGAAATTCCAACTGCACTGCTTTTCGCCGCCGGAGATCCATAATATCTCGCTAATTTCAAAGCTCGATTACGTGACGATAATGCAGCGGTTGAAAGA
>JABFSB010000446.1 GCA_013140875.1 Acidobacteriota bacterium | reverse complement strand
CTTTTATACGGTGGTCGACCACTATCTTGCAGTCGTGGACGGCCAGAAAACATCTCTGCGTGGCGAAAGAACGACGACCGAAAACATAAGCAAACACGGTGCGGCGGTATTGACCTCGCTCAACGTAAATGTAGGCGACCGGGTTAAGTTTATCAGTGAAAAATACGATTTTTCCGGGCTGGCCGTGGTCTGCAATCGAAGGGACCGTTCCGGCGGGAAGGCGACCCTAAACCTGCAATTCGTTGAAAATACGTTCCCTGTCGAGAAGATCTCGCAAGCGGTCCATGCCCCGGCCCCGACTGATGAGCCGGTATTCTCATCCGAACCCGAAGTAGAAGTTAGTTATTGAAGAGTTTTCGGAACGCGATGCTCCGGAGGCACAAGCCCGCGGCGTCTGAGTTCCTGCATCTTACGCCGCTGAGCGGGAGTCAAATTCCGCATATCGGGCATACGGACCGGCCTTGTCGGCGGAATAGACGGCGTCTTTGGAGTCACTCCATTTTCGTCGATAAAAGAATCGGGCGTTTCGATCCTGCCGTTCTTGATCTTCATATTACCGACATAAATCGTTTTTCCGTTAATTTTTACATCTTCGTCCGTCATATCCAGATCCGTCTCATTCTTATTTGAAGGGGCGGATTTTGACATTTTGGCGGTTTGTTTGCTTTGAGTCCGCTCGGCGTCGGCTTTTGTCCCTGTGTCTTTAGCAGCCGATTCAATCGACGGCGAAGCCTCGGGCACGACCAGATCAGAAGCCGGAGCCGCTTCGGGCGGAACGGCCGACTGAGTTTCGACGGTGGTAACTGTAATAGGTTCGTCGGAATTAGCAGGGGAAAATATCGACGGATCGTAAACATAGGCGCCCAGGGCCATGCCGCCGACGATCAGCAAGGAGGCCGCACCGGCCATCGCAAATCGACGCGCGGACGAACGCGACCTGGCGATCGACGACTCGGAGCCACTTGCTTCGCCGTTGGTCCTGACCGCGGTCTGCTGCGAAATATACGCCGGAAGCACTTCCGTCTTGATTCCAGTCTGTCGGTCGACGGCCTGATTCGTAAGGCCCGGCATCAGGCGGGTTTTCTGAGATCCGGGGTCGGCGTTAGCGACGGTGTCGGCCGTGCTTGCATCCGCCGCCAGATACGCATAAGCGCCCATATCTGCCAGCATCTGCTTCATATCGGCCGCCGAGGCGGGACGCGACGCGGCGTTCAATTCAAGAGCTTTTTGAAGCACGCCGGCAAATCCGGCCGGAACGTCAGGATTGATCGTGCTTGCCGGAACAAGCGGATCGGGCTGATTACTCAACACGCTCATCGCACGCGTCAATGCATCCTCGGGCGGCTGGCCGGTCGCCAGATGATAGAGCGTGGCGGCAAGCGAGTAAAGATCGCTTCGAGGGTCGGTCCCGGTTCCCTGTATCTGCTCAAGCGACGCGTAATTACGCGAGTAGCCGAAGATGCTTTTCGCCGCCGTATGAAAGCCTGCATCGGTTGGATTCCCTTTAGCCAGCCCAAAATCCAGAAGAACGATCTGCCCATGGGCGGTTAATTTGAGATTTTGCGGTTTAATGTCGCGATGAATGACGGGCGTCGATTGTGTGTGCAGGAATTCCAATGCGTCAAGAAGTTGAACGGCCCACTTTTGTACATCGGTGAATGAAAACGGTTTGCCGGTTTGATCGAGAATAAAGCTCAGGTCCTCGCCGGGAATATATTCCATCACGATGAATTGGCCGTTATCCTCAAGGAAATGATCGCTCACCCTCGGCAAGGCCGCGTGTTTCAGGCTGTTCAACAACCGCGCCTCGCGTTCGAGAGCTTTTCGATAGTTGTCGTCCATGAAGAGCGTTTCTTTTATCGCCACAACACTGCCGAAACGCTCGTCCGTCGCAACGTAAACCGCACCCATACCGCCCTGACCGATCTGTTTATCGATGCGATAACGCTGCTGCAGTAATTTTCCCTGCTCAATCATGATTGATCCGACTGGGACGCGCTTGATTACCGATTAGTTTACTACAAACGTAAAACGTACGACAGGCTTTCCAGCCTGCCGTCGTCTTGCTATATGCCGCCGCAACCGATCATTGATAGGCCGCCGTACCGACCTTCGGCATATTGTAAACGTCCGCGAGGCTGTTCAGTTCGAATCTCACTCTCGCCCAGTTGGATTCCGTTATGCCGCCGTAACGATAATTACGCATGTTGCGATCTATATCCGTCGCTATGTTCAAACACCTTCGGACCTCTTCACGGTTTTCGGCCCACGCGTCGCGTCGATCGAACTCACGCGCCAATTCGTCCGTGGCCGATTCAAGGTCTTTCGCTCTTTTATTTAGCCAATCCTCACGGCTCGTTCCGTTAAGGCGACTTTTATCAAGCGATCTGTCGAAGTTTTCTTTGAAATTGTCCACGCGGTCCTCGACTCGATTTACAATTAACTTCACCTGGGCCTTGGTCAGCCCTCGGCCGCGAACCTCGCGTCGGCGCTGTGCATTTGCCGTATCGACCATCAGAAATATCATTACGACGGCAGCAAACCCCGCAAATAGTCTAAGTATCCTTCTGCTCATAATTCCTCTCTCCTATACACCAAAATTAAAAGATCGGGGAGAAACCGGCATTTCTGCCGCCGTTAATTCAGACGTTTCGATGTCCTTGAAAGTCGAGAAAATTCTTTGAAAATTAACCGTAAATTATTAAGCAAAAAGGGGTTGCACATGCCGTCAATCCAGATTATCTGCCCTCTTCGAACCATGACTGCGTCATATCGCACCAGATGGCCAGCCCTTTCCATTTGCCGAACCTTTTGTAATGCTTTTCGATCTTCTTGTCCGGACAAGCCTTTTCACGATTGTGCTTCTTATAAAAACCGCCGCGGAGCCATGAATCAAGCGCAAGGCCATCATACCGGCCTAACAGCTTAAGCAGATTTTCGGCTGCGTAGTCACCGATACCTTTAACTTTCTTGATCTCCTTCTTTAGCTCATCGGTCGGAAGTTCCGAATGCAGCCAGCCTTCCGGGTCCAGTTTTCCGGCGGCGACGGCCTCACCCAACTCTAGAAAATACGGCGAGCGATAGCCCGCCCGGATCTCTTCCCTAAAAAACGATTCCGGTTTTGAGGCCATCGACTTGGCCGACGGAAAGGCCCGGCCGCCGCCCGAGACCTTTTTACCTAGCTTTGCCACAAGGTTCGCGGTCATTATTTTTGTCAGGCCCCAGGAACAGTTGGTCGTACACAACGTTTTTACAAGGTCCTCGAATACCGTACCCGAACGCAGCAGGCGCCCCGCGTTGAGCGCCTCAACCCAGCAAAAAGCATCGTGGCCCGCTACGGTGGAATAGAAATCGGCGAGATCTTCATCGATCCGCAGAATGTGCCGGACCACTCGTTTCACCTCGTCCGGGTCCGCGGTTTTCGAAACCGATATATGAAGGTTTGAGTTTCCGCCCTCGCCCAGCGTGACCGGCTCCGGTTTGCGGGTCAAAGTGCTGTAAAAAACATAAGAAAGCTTGTTTGCCGCCTCGTCATAAACAAACGGCGGCAGGTCATACCAACCGTGGCCGGTCACCGCACGGCGAAAATTAAAGTTATTTGGCGTTGGAATCGAAATTGTATTGGACATTTCGTTAATATTAGGTCTAGAATATCTAACTGACAAATCTTTACAATTTGTAGACCAAGAACCCCCAGTTTTCGTCTAACAGCAGGTAGCTTAATTTCTTAGTCGAATAGCCCCGGTATAAACAAAGCTTTTGTTGAATCTCTTCGTACCGGCAATGAGCTTTAAACATTCTTAAACGACCTGCAGCTTAGGTCGAACTCGATTCACAAACTGGCCCTGAGATCGAGGCCAACGTTCGTAAGGAGGAAAGGGTATGGTCATCATGAAATCGCAGTTTATTTTGCGAGTATTCATGGCGTTTTGCGCGTTTTGTCTTGTTTCTATTCCGGCTGTCGCCCAGCTGGACGATACGGACCCGAATTCGCCGTCGCCTGTGTTAATGAGAGCGGTGGAGGCGAAGCGAATATTGGCGGTCTCTGCCGACGGTGTAGATCAACCGGAACCAAGCGCACCCGGGGCCGAGTCTTTCCCGCCAAACGCCAGGGTCGCGGTATTCATTCAGAACATTCGCTTGATGGACGGCGAGGGCGCTAACGCTTTTCGAGTGATGGTTGAAGATTCGCGTGGCCGTACCTACCGGTTCCCGGTCGTCGACGTTTACAGGCTTAACACGAAAAAACCTATGTACGGCCTGATATTCGAGCTAAGGGACGACATCGGTTATTGGGACGAGCCGGCGACGGGTGACATTCTGATCCGCGTTTCATGGCGCGGAATGACCAGTGATCGCGGACGCCTGGGATACGGCGAAACGGGCGGAAGTCTCAAGGACGACGAGATCCCATTTTCAAGGATCTACGCCTACAATCCTCCTGCCTCAGCACCGGCTTCGACGAAAACTAAGCGACGTGGTGATTTGGACGAACCGCAATACGTCGGCTACCGCTGGTCGGGTGACCGAATGAGGCTTTTGGAGCAGGCGGGATTCGGACCGACATCGGCACTCGACTCTCGTATCCGAAGAATCGGCCTGAGGATCTGGCTCGAAGAACAGTTCGCGGCCCCATATCCGTCAGCGTCAAATCCATATCCGAACCAGCCCCTTAAACCGACGAATGCTCCGGCTGATTGCGACAACGATCAGACAGTGACGCCGGACGTTCCTGTCACCTGCTTCCGCGACACGTACAGCATGTATCCGATCCAAACGTGGAACTCTAAAGAAATGCTCTACGGCGATAACCAGCTTAGGCACAAAATCGCCTGGGCATTGAGCCAGATATGGGTAACTTCAGGAAATGATATCCAGCAGTCGCGGCACATGGTCGAGTGGCACAAGATTCTTTCGAACAATGCCTTCGGCAACTATCGCACGCTCATGAAGCAGATGACGCTTGATCCAACCATGGGCGAGTATCTGGACATGGTGCGAAGCACTAGAAACAATCCGAACGAAAATTACGCTCGCGAGATCAAGCAGCTTTTCACGATCGGTTTGTTTATGCTCAACCAGGACGGGACGATCCAGTGCGTTGAGCACAATCCCTGTCAGGCAGGCGACACGCCAGCCGCGACCTACGATCAAAATGTGGTCAACAATTTGACCAAGGTCTTTACGGGCTGGAACTTCTGTAACCAGGCGGCATCGTGTCCGAACATCGTTGTCGGAACCGTCAATTACATCGATCCGCTCCTCCTCAACCCGGGAATTACCAACGTCAGTAACCAGCTTCACGACCTTACGGCCAAGACGTTGTTGACTTACCCCGGTTCGACGACGACCAACATTGCCGCGTGTGCAAACTGCACCACGATGGCGAATATTGCGACATATGCGAACAACTCGATGGATCAGGCGATTGACAATATTTTCAATCACCCGAGCCTTGGGCCGTACATTGGCAAAATATTGATCCAACAATTGGTCACAAGCGATCCGACACCGGCGTATGTAAGCCGGGTGGCCGCCGTTTTCAATAATAATGGCACCGGCGTGCGAGGTGATATGAAATCCGTGATCCGGGCCATCTTACTTGATCCGGAAGCGCGAGGCGATGCAAAGACCGACCCGAATTACGGAAAGCTCCGCGAGCCGGTCCAGTTCGCTACCAACTACTTGCGGGCTTTTGGCGTACGGTCGGCCGACCGCACGACGCAGAGCGACGGCTATCTGCTCGGACGTGGCGAGTACACCGGCATGGGCCAGATTCCGTTCCAGTCGCCTACGGTCTTCAATTATTATCCACCGAGCTACGTGATCCCGGGAACTTCGAGGGTCGGACCCGAATTCGCTTTGATGACGACCGGCACCGCGATTCAGAGATCGAATTTCATAAACAGGCTCACGTTTACCAACGGCGGAACGGCACCTGACCTGTATCCGCTCGGCATTCCCGTGAACCCGCCGAACACTCCGAACGGCACATCGATCGATGTGAGCGACCTTCAGGCCCTGTCGGCCGCCGACGCTACCGGCAACCTTCTGGTTGACGAACTGAACCGCCGAATGCTTCACGGCACGATGGCGGCCCAGATGAAGAGCACGATTCTTCCGGTTGTCACGTCGGTTGCCCAATCGAACCCCGCAACCACGGCGCAGACCCTATCTCGCGTTCAACAGGCCATTTACTTGGTCGCTACGTCATCGCAATATCAGGTGCAGAGGTGAACAATATGAAAGAAACAAGACGTGAGTTTTTGAAGAAATCAGGCGGCTGCGCGCTTGGCATGGTCGGCATGGCAACGCAGATGCATCACCTCGGCATGATGACTGCGATGGCGCAAAAAGCTATCGACAGCCAGCCCGCCGGCGGTGCTAATTACAAGGCGTTGGTACTGTTGTTCTGGTCGGGCGGCAATGACGGAAACAACATCATCGTTCCGAATCACAGCGATGCCACGATCAGCAATTACGCGGCTTATTCCACAGCCCGTAACACTCAGGGGCTTGCCATCCCGCAGGCGTCGCTTTTGCCGATCAACGTCCCGAGACTGGGCGGACTCTCTTATGGTCTTCATCCTAACTTCGGACCGTTGGCCCCGAGCGACACGACGGTCATAAATAACGGCATTCATGAGCTTTGGGCACAGCAAAAACTGGCCGCCGTGGTCAACGTCGGCACTCTTGTCCGGCCGCTGACAAAGGCACAATATCAAAGCTCATCGTTCAAAAAGCCATATCAACTTTTTTCGCATTCGGATCAAGTCGCTCAGTCCCAGACGACCAACTCTCTATCCGAATCATTTACCGGCTGGGGCGGACGTGTCGCCGACCGATTGACGCAGCCCTTTAATCCCAACGGTCTCGTACCGATGGTAACGTCTATCTCGGGTGCCCAGCTTTTCACGGCCGGCCAAACGACTCTACCGCTGGCGATCTCGTCGGCGGAAAACGATGCTCTGACGACAACAAACAACCTTCAGACGGTATTAAACCCAGCTGGATTCGGTACCGCGCCGACCGGCACGACCCTTGCCCGGCTGAATGCATTCAATGCCCTTCGTATGCAGGAGCTGAGTTCCAATTACATCGGCGCGGCAAGTCACGTCACTGATCTGGCAATGCAGGCTAACTCCGCTCTGCTGACCAGTCAGGACCAGACGCCTGAAGGCCGGTTCCCGACAACCGGCCTGGGCCGCCAGTTGCGGCAAGTCTCGCGTTTGATCAAGAACCGGGATACTTTGAACATAAACCGCCAAATCTTTTTTGTTCAGATCGGCGGCTTTGACACGCATACCGGCCAGCTAAATGGCCAGGGCAACCTGGTAACGGAAGTGAGTCAGGCGATGCGTGCTTTCTGGGATGAGGTCGTTGCTCAGGGGATCCAGAAC
>JABFSB010000229.1 GCA_013140875.1 Acidobacteriota bacterium | reverse complement strand
TTAGTTGGTCAGGAACAACTCGGGGCGTAGCACAGCCTGGTAGTGCGCTCGGTTTGGGACCGAGAGGCCGCAAGTTCGAATCTTGCCGCCCCGACCATTCCGAACCGAAAACAAGACGACGACCTTGCCCATTTCTGCTTTATCGGATTAGCAGGCAATCAAATCAGTTTAAGTTTCAATTTTTCTAAATCCCTTTTGGAGGTTACTCAAAAATTATGGCTCGTATGACACAAACGGAGATCATCAACACTTTGGCGGATGGATCAGGACTGAAGAAGACCGATGTCAAAGGCATGTTCGATGCGATTGCGGCCCTGGCCGCGAAGGAAGTCAAGAAGAACGGCGAATTCACGCTGCCCGGCTTCGGCAAGCTCGTGAAAGCGACCCGCAAGGCCCGCGAAGGCCGCAACCCGGCAACCGGCGCCGTAATCAAAATCCCGGCCAAAACCACCGTCAAATTCCGTCTCGGCAAAGCAATGAAAGACGCAGTAGGCGGCAAATAGTCGTAAATTCGTTCAACAAGAAAAAATGAGGCCGCCCCAAAAAAGGCGGTCTCTTTTCTTCTTTGGGCCTAAGTGCTTCTTAGTGGAGTGACGGTCCAGGAAAACCGATCCGGGGATTAAAAATTGAGCTGCAGTCCGGCATAGCCGATAAATTGTGGATCACGGTTCCTAATCAGACTACTGCCGGCGGATAGCAGCAGTGTAGCGTGTTTTGTTAGTTTTACGCGCGAGCCGAAATTGTACACCACCTCATTGGCTCCAAGATGATTACGCGGCCCGGTGCCGTGGATCTCGCCAAGTACGTCAAACTTTTCTCTGAATGTTCGCCCTACAACGAAGCCGTAAATGATCTCGTCTGTCCCGCGTTTGAAACGATACCCGACATCGCCGTTTATTCCGTACTTTCCGATCTGCGTTTGTATTTGCAACGGCATCAGAAATTCCGGTCCTTTATCGACGATTCCACGGCGGACTGAAGAATGCGAGGTGTTGAACTCGAAGGCCGGATAGATCGAAAGAGCAACACGGTGGTGCTCACGTTCGTCACGGAAACGCCAACGTACCGCCACGCTTGTGTTGCCCGCACCGTTGATGCTTCGCTCACCGTTCCGGTTCAGTACGATCCACGGAATTTCGACCTTTAGTTGGGTGTTCCTGCTCAACCCATAATTTACGTCTAGCAGCGGAGTGCCAAACATTCGCCCGTCTGCTGTTCGTTCCCAAGTAAAAGCCGTATTTATTTCCCAATGACCTTTCGGAACCGTGCCCGTGTCATCGGTGATCATCGGCGGCCCGCCTTGAGCTTTTGTGCCTTGGACAAAAAAGATCGCGGCAAGCAAGGCCAAAAAGATCGCGGGAAATCGAGGAAATATGTGTTTCGTCATTTTCAATGTACTTCCTCGGCGGGTTCTTGTTTGAAGATAAATATCAAAACCACGATCGCAACCAGCAAAACGAGCGACGCGGTGTAACGACTGAGTTCCAGCCCGCCTTTCTCGAAAGGTTTATCAAGAAAATCGCCGACCACGGCGCCGAGCGGTCGTGTAGTGATAAACGCGATCCAAAACAATAGTGCCCGCGAAATACTCGTCCAAAAATACAGTGCGGCCACAACCAGAAGAATTGCTCCGAAGATCGCCGCCGACCCCAAATACCCGATTTCCGCTTCATCGACGACCCAATCGCCGAGCGCCGTCCCGAGTGTTTGCGAAAACATGATCGTGACCCAATAGTAAATTTCGATTCGCGGAGTATTGACCGTTGTTATGGAAATGCTGCCCGTGGAAAACCGCCAGATCAACAGCGAGGCGACCACGCACGCCAGGAGAATCGCCGAACCTCCGGTGTACCCGATTCCTATCGACCGCGTCAGGTAATCGGCCAGGGTGGTCCCGACCGTTGTTGTGGCAACGATGGTGAACCAATAGAGAAACGGATGAAACTTCTCGGCTTTTATCTGTATTAGGACCGCCACGGCGAAGATCAGGCCAAAAATACCCGTCCCGATCAAATAACCCCAGCCGTTTGCATCGGCCGTTGTTTCGCCAAGCCACGACATCGTGACGGCGTCGCCGCCGGTCTCGCCCAGTGTGGTCGCAAGTATTTTTATGATCCAGAATATCAACGTAACTTGCGGCACCTTGCTAACCGCGTTCTTCAGTTGTTCGTCCATTTGTCCTCCATTTGGCTTCATCGCTATTAGCGAGATTAGAAAAGGAAAAATAAACAGACGATAAACTCTTGGGAATTTCTCTAAATCAAATTTATCTGCCATCTATTCTGCGATAGTAATGAGGCTGCTGGTTGAGGATTATGGACGGAAATATTCCAAATTAACCTCTTATTTATTTTCAATCGCTTATTCTGATGTCCAACCCGAATGATCGGGTAGATCAAGAAAGGAGATAACTGCAATGAAAATAAATAATATTCTTAAAAGATCCGCGTTCACGCTTTTCGTTATTGCGGGATTTGTCGGCGTTTCGACGAGTGTCGCGAATGCTCAGGAAAAGAACGAAAAGCAAAATTCGAAGCTTGCCGCAAAAGCAAGGATAACGCTGTCGGAGGCTCGGGAAATAGCCCTTAAAGCAGCCCCGGGAAAGGTCGAAGGCGAAGAACTTGAGATGGAAGCCAAGCTGCGAAAAACGCTCGTTTATTCTTTCGACATCCGAAACTCGAAAGGCACGATAACCGAAATTTGGGTAAGCGCAAAAACCGGCAAGATCCTTCACAAAGCCGAGGAAACGGCGGAAGACGAGGCAAAAGAAAGGGAAAGGGACACGAAGAAGAATTGACTCCTTACGATACGTCTCTGAAGGGCAAGCTTTTACTTCCGCTCATCATAACGGCAACTGCAGAAGCCCGCGCGTTAGCAAGGGATAATGTACAACGTTGTGATTGGGCCCTTGCTCACGCGCTGGCCACTGCCTCGCCTATACGCGAGAGCAGGCGTGGGCGGAACAAAAATCGCGATTCTTGCGTCGCCCTGCGCCGGCACTCGCGACGCGGCTGCGAGGGTCGACATAGCGATTAAGCCCTTGCTAACGCGCGGGCTTCCGCAGGCTGGGGCGACGCTCCGCTGCCTTCGGCGTAAGTGAAGTGTTTATTGAGAAAAATCGCTCTACGGCGAAAAAAAGTGGTGACAAAGGCGAAAGGAATCTGTTACCATTTCATTACATAGTTGAGAGCGAAGCTGAAACCCCCTTTTATTTGCAACGCTTAGGTTGAATATTTCACCTAATTGAAAGGTTAAAGTGCTGGAAACACAGTACTTTTATGGGGAACAGTGTTTTTGAAGACTATCGCGATATTTGATAACGGTAAATTATCCAAAAGGAGAGTGAATAACGTGGCAGCAGCTAAACCAATGACCCTGCAGGATAGAATCTTGCAGATCGATCATATCCAAGCTCGTCGTTTTTCAAAACTAACCGGCGACTCCATCGACATCGCAACGGAAGGCATCATCAGGCATCTTAGGGCCTGTGTCCGCATGGACGTAAATCCAGATGCTTCGGCCGTTCGCGAGATAATCGACGATGCGTTGAACGGACGGCGTGTTTTCGCCGAAACTTCGAACGACCTTTTAGCAGCTTAGGTAGTATTTATAACTAGCAATAATATGGACCGTCTCATTTCGAGACGGTCTTTTTTTTTGCTAAATAAAGCCACGAATGCACGAATGTCAATCGCGCAGCCGCACCCGATATAGAGTGTATTTGCCGATCACCTCACCCGCATCACGCTCATACCAGCGGTCGAGTACCGACAGGTCAGTATCCGCCTCGTTATTTACGACGACGTAACTTAAAAGCGGATTCGAAGCCTGAGTACGGCTGAAATTCTGCCGGTAGGCCCAATAATTTCCAACCTCGACATCGACCTCGCCAAACGTGAGCGGCTTTGAATCGAAGCTCAGACGATCCGTGTGTCTTCCCCAACCGAACAAGGCGATCTGCGAGACGAAATCGTGCTTTAGCAGATAATCCAATCCGCGGTCGTCGATATTCGAATAGTGCAGGTATTGGTAATAGCGTTCCTTACTCTCTTCCCAGGATAATCCCGCGAAGACATGCTGATGCCGTGCCCACAGAACATTCTGAGGAGCGACCGATGGCAAGTCGTCGGACTGGATCATATCGAATGCCAGCACCGTCGTCCGGCGCGGATCAGCGTCGTTCTTTCCGAGCTCTTCCAGCCGTCTGGCGACCGGCAGGCTTAGGTCGCGCTCGACATTTGCTTCGTCGAGGACGCGGACGGTGTAATGGCATTCAACAAAACCCCAGACGACCGCCGCGACGGCCATAGCGGTGCAAGCCGCTTTAGCAAAAGTCCGATTATCGCCGAGCGGCCGCCTCAGAACTAATCCGAGCGAGAGGACCAGGGCCAGCCCGGCCACATAATTACCGATGAACACCTGATAATGTATCGGCTGCAGCGACCGGCCGGTGAGTATTTGCTGGTTAAATACGATGAAAGGCACCAATGCTAATGACAGGACGAACAGCGTCGACCGCTCCTTCATCTCTATATGCTTTGTCGCCATGCCCAGTATCAGAATCACGAGCACGGCAAATCCTATGTATTCAGGCACTCGAAACAGGTCTGGGGATCGCGTATAGACGAGGAGTTGGACATGCTCCATGGTGTCCGAGCGTTTTGAGAGCAAGTAGGCATAGGGAAGCAAAACCGCGACAAAGCCGCCGCCGACAGCGATCAGCAATTTAATATCCCGGCGCCAGCGTTCGGGCCGCTCGATGAGCCAGATTATTAATAAACATCCCAAGAACGCCGCGGCCGTCGTCCAGATGTAAAAGTAGGAAAAAACGGTAAACGCAAAACCGCAAACCGCGATCAGGCCGAAAAAGATTCGGTTGTGTAAGTCGTTTGCCGGACCATCCGCCTCGCCGCGAACCGGTTCGAGCATTCTCCACACAGAGCCGAGCATGATGAAAAATGCCGTCATCGCCAACGCCGGTATGTATCGTCGAAAACCGGGAAAGTAAGGATAGGAAAACCCGTCGAAAAATATCTCAAGAGCGGCACCTTCACCCGCGTACAGTGCTCCGCCAGCGAACACCGCGATCGAACCGGCCATGCCGAACCAATTGCTTCCGGTCATCCGGGCGGCCAACCAAAACGCGGCCAGAGTCGCAAGAAGCCCCGCCAGGGCACCGGCGATCGTCATCGCCCACGGCGTTCCGATACCCAGAATGCGAGCCGGTATCGCGATCGTATACGGAGCGGCGAACTGGATCGAGAAAAGCGATTCCGGCTGCGGCGTCGCGGCCGAATCGTCCCGCCCGGTGTAAGGATCGTTCTTTCGCGGACGGCCATCGATCAGCGCGCGAACATAAGAGGCATAAGCAACCTCGTCGATATCGTTGTACGCGTAATGCCCGTTCCACGCGTCGCCGCGCAGGTACACCATCTTGAACTGCGGATACAGGCAAAATGCCGCGACAAAAATTCCGGCGATGATACCAAACTGCCAGCGAACTTTCATAAAAAGAATTGTAAGATTAGCACAACCGAAAGTTATCGACATTGACTCAACAATTTCCTGCTGCGTGAGCTTCCTGTTTTCCTTGTTTTCCTTGCGTTTAAAATCTGGTTAACACGAAGAACACAAAGGATTTCACAAAGCTCACAAAGGATCTCGTCGGGTCGAATTTCCTACAAAATCTTGCCACAGTTTTCCTGGTATGCTAGTCTACTGAAAATTGAATTGCCGAAGCTGCCAGCCGTTGCTGCAGCACGGGGGAACCAAATAGCAAGGTATCTTGCAGGGGCGCATCTGATAAATTCAGAAGAAGATTCTTCGCTTCCAGCCCGTCAGCTAACCTCGTAGGCGTTAACGAAGAAGGACACGATTTCCCGAGAGAGGATGTGAAGTGTGCTTCGCATCCTCTCTTCGTTTTTATTCGGGCGGATCGTTTTCTTCAGGGCCACAACAACCAGTAGTTACGGAGGTATGATTGTTATGACTCGAAGACATTTTTGGCAAATTCCGGAATTTATAAAGTTCCGGACGGTTTTTGAAAATGCGGACACCGTGCTCGGCGTCAATGATCGCGGCGAGCACAAGCTCTTTCGCAAAGACACCGGCAGCATCTCGTTCGACGAACGCGCCGCGCTCGGCAAACGGCTGATCCGCCTGGCAAAACGCAAATCCGTGACCAGAGTCGTCCGGCTAGTGCCGCGGCTGTTTCCGCAGCCGGTCTAGCCCGGCAAAGATTTCTTAACTCCGCTAAACATGCCCTTCGGTCCAAAAAGCCGGGGGGCTTTTTTTGTTAAAATTCGCACGTTGCGAGTGAACCGTGGACGCCTTACACTCTAGCGTATGAGCTTAAACGATCAAATAGTCGCCGACATCACCGAAGCGATGAAATCCAAAGACGCCGACCGGCTTTCGACTTTGCGGATGGTCAAGGCCAATCTGATGAACCGCAAGATCGAGAAAGGCAGTGATCTGACCGATGAAGAGGTGCAGAAGGCCTTGCAGTCGCTGGTGAAACAGCGGCGGGATTCGATCGAGCAGTATGAAACCGCCGGCCGTTCGGAACTGGCCGCAAAGGAAGCCGCCGAGATCGTTCACATCGAAGCTTACCTGCCGCAGGCCGCCACGCCTGAAGAGATCGAGCAAGCCGTCGCCGAAGCTGTCGCGGAAACCGGAGCCTCATCGCTGAAGGAAATGGGCGTCGTGATGAAAGCCGCCCAAGCAAAACTCACCGGAAAATCGGCCGATGGCCGACTGGTAAGCGAAGCGGTAAAAGCGAAGCTGTCCTGACTTAGCCGAAAATATTTCTTACCTTTTCGATAAACGATTCGCTGTTAAAATCGGTGTCTTCGATCTCGGCAAGTTGTTCAAGCAGTTTGCGTTGTTCCTTTGTCAAGGTTTTTGGCGTGATCAGCGTGACGGCGACGAAAAGGTCGCCTTTGCCGCGTCCGCCGAGGGCTGGCATGCCCTGTGATTTTAAGCGAAAGACCGTGCCGGTTTGAGTTCCGGCTGGTATTTTGAGGTCTTCCATGCCATCGAGCGTTTTGACCTGGATGTCGGCGCCGAGCGCGGCCTGGGCGAATGTTACCGGAACGGCCGAATAAAGGTTCGCTCCCTGCCGTTCGAAGACGTCGTGTTCCTTCACATGAAGCACGACAAACAGATCGCCTGACGGGCCGCCGTTCGGTCCGGCCTCTCCTTCACCGGTTACACGCAGGCGTGAGCCCGTTTCGACACCGGCGGGAATTTTGATTTCAAGCGTCTTTTCTTTCTCGATCCTTCCGTTTCCGTGACACTTCTTGCACGGCGTACGAATTATCTGGCCGCGTCCCTGACAGTTCGAACACGTCCGCATTACGCTGAAAAAACCCTGTTGGTAACGCGTTTGGCCGCTGCCCTGGCAAG
>JABFSB010000472.1 GCA_013140875.1 Acidobacteriota bacterium | reverse complement strand
GGTCAGCTTTCCGCTAAAGACGGAGGTTCCGTCAAGGCTCGACACGCTGACATCCGCCGTGCCGTCGGTTTTGACAGCCACGCTGCCGCGAATCAAAAACTGTGTGGCACGAGTACCGATCTTGAGAGAACCGGTCCCGAACTTCGACAACGAAAGAGTTTTGCCGGTGATCGGTTCGGCGCCGGTTCGCACGGCGGTTACGATCAACTCGACGTTCTCTGTTTGATTTGAGCCTCGAAGGCCGAGGGATTTTCCACTCTCTGTCTTAAAACGAAGCTTACCGTCGACCTTGATCTCGGCCTGCAGTTCGTAATTACGCTGGCGATTGATATCGCGCGGCTCATAACGCAGCTCGAACGGGAACGGAACTTGACGGTTGGCTGAAGAGAAAGTCGTTTCCGAAACCGGCGTTCCGTTCGGATCGCCCGAATCGACAAGCTTTACCGTAATATCGGCATTGCCGGTTAAGGCGATCCGCTGCAAATAAGTTACGGTTCCGCGGACCACGCCCGAACGCTGTCCGCCGCCGCTCGTACCGCCGCCGACCGGTACGAGCGTTATCTCGACCGACCGCGGACTTCCCTGTGTGATGACCGGATAGCTCGTGTCGGTTATAAACAGCAGCCGTCCGCCGGCATCGCGTATCTCGGCCTGAACGGCGTAACGATTCCGTTCCTGAATCTTGGCGCGGTCGTATGTGATGTCGAAATCGATCGGCACCTGTTTCCCGGCCGTATCGATCCGCTGCTCGTTTATGACGACCGCCGAAGCGTCGGCCCGAGACACGTCGACGATCTTTACGACAAGGACGGCGTTCGCGGGCAACGCGCTTCTCTGCCGGTAAGTGACCGTACCGGACACGACGTTGTCCTGGGTTTCGACACCGCCGCCGTCGTCCCGGCATTCTTTCTCGGTCCGGACATCGTCTACCTTCACGACAGGACGAGATCCCGCCGTTATCGAGTATTCGACAAAGCTCTTTTGAGACGGGCAGCAGAGAGCGTCGTTCGACGTGTAGCGGGCGAAATCGGCCGTTATTCGTTTGGGGCTGAAAAGATTGACCGAGCCGAGCGCTCCGTCCGAACGAGCCACGCTCGCGGTTGGGGAAAGAGTACCGACGAAACGGTTCGAGACGAAAACGAAAGCGTTATAATTGTTCGGCCGGCACATGCCATCGACATCGGCCATTGCCGTAACAAGCGTCACGATTCCGTAGGTTTGCGACGGCCCGAATAAATACCATCCGGCCCGCGTCACGGCGCGGTCGGCGATGCTTTCGGGCTGACGGACCTGTTCGAGGCAGTTGCCCTCGATGCGGTCGACGTTTCTCGGTGCATTCGGGACCACGCCGCTGCCAGTGTTCCAGTTCGTATCCAACGGCCGGTCAAGCCACGAAATTTGGCCGTAGCCGATACCCGCAAACAGCGCCATCGACACGACAAGTGCTAACAATACTTTCTTCATAATTCCCCTTTTAGATAAGTTTCCTCCACGAAGAAGGAAAACAAATGCAGTTTTTTGCAAGTCGGCCCCTCATCAGGCGGCCTGGAAGTTTACTTCGACTCCGTCATCGCCGATCGCCTCGACCGGACAGGCGTTCATCGCCTCTTCACAAAGAGCGATCTCCTGCCCATTTTCGGGTTGTTTGTAAAGATAGGAATACCCGTTGTTGTCGTTCCGCGTAAAATTCGCCGGAGCCGTGTCACGGCACACGTCGCAGTCTATGCACTGCCGGTCGACGTAGAACTTTCCCGGTCTGTTCTCGGGAAGTTTGTCTTCGATAAAGGCCATCGGAATTTTTTTGCCCGCGAAATACGCGAAGGACGCGAAAAGAAAAAGAAAAGAAGTTTTTTTGCCCGCGAATAACGCTAATGAACGCGAATAGAAGAAAGAGAAATTGTTTACGCCGTCCGGCAACATCCGTTATTCGCGTAGATTCGCGTTATTCGCGGGCAAATCCTTTTTTTCGCGTCCTTTCGCGTATTCGCGGGCACAAAAATTTCTTTTCATTTCGCGGACTAATTCTTAGTCTCCGTCAGGCTGATCATCCGTTCGAGAGCAATATTCGCAAAGTGTTTCGTGTCGGCGTCGACCGAGATTTCGTTTACCACATTGCCCGCAAGAATATTATCCATCGCCCAGGCAAGATTTTGCGGAGCGATGCGATACATGGTCGCACACATGCACAGGTCGGGGGCGAGCAGGCGAATGATTTTATCCGGGAAACGCTCCTGGAGGCGGTTTACAAGATTTACCTCGGTCCCGATCGTCCATTTCGAACCCGCCGGTGAATTTTCGACCGTCTTGATGATAAAAGATGTCGAGCCGTCGAGATCGCTAAGCTCAACGACCTCACGCATACATTCGGGATGAACGAGCACCTGAATTCCGGGCACTTCTTCGCGAACCTTCTCAACGTGCCACGGCTTGAACCGCCCGTGTACCGAACAGTGGCCGCGCCACAAGATCAGCTTTGCCTCAAGGAGCTGTTCCTCGGTGTTTCCGCCAAGTTCCTCGTGCGGATTCCACAACGCCATTTTGTCGAGCGGAATGCCGAACTTCGCACCGGTATTTCTTCCCAAATGCTGATCCGGGAAGAAGAACATTTTGTCGAACTGTTTGAGGTAAATATCGAAAAGCGGAATCGCATTCGACGAGGTGCATACGACTCCTTCGTTGCGGCCGCAGAACGCTTTGATCGCGGCGGACGAGTTCATGTACGTGATCGGCGCGACCTTCTGCTCCAAGACGCCGATTTCCCGAAGTTGCTCCCACGCATCCTCGACCTGATCGATCGTCGCCATATCGGCCATCGAGCATCCCGCCCCGAGGTCCGGCAATATCACGCGTTGATGCGGCTTGCCTAGAATATCGGCCGATTCGGCCATGAAATGAACGCCGCAAAAGACGATATACTCGGCCTCGGTCTGCGAGGCCATCACCGAAAGCTGGTAAGAATCGCCCGTCAGATCGGCATGCTTTATTACGTCGTCCCGCTGATAGTGATGGCCGAGGATGACGACACGCTTACCGAGCTCCGCCCGTGCCGCCTCGATCCCTTCGGCGATCTCGGCATCGGGCATTACAAGAAAATCTTCCAATGGGCGTGTTTGTTCAAGCACTGCTGACATCGTTTTTCTCCCAGGTTTTTAGATGCGAAATGCACCACCTGTCAAACCAAAATCATTGCGCTTTTACGGTGGGTTAGCAAGGTCAGAACCGGGAGCGGTAGCGACTGGGTTCATCACGCGTAGAAGTCTGAAGAACCCGGTCGCTACCCCGGTTCTGACCATCAGATGCGTCCTGTCAGCTTTTCTATTATCAGGATCAACCCGTAAGTAAGCGTCGCAATCAGGGCGGCCGCCGGTATAGTAAGCACCCAGGCCCACACGATCCGACTGGCAATGCCCCATTTTACGGCGGAGAAGCGCTTGGCCGAGCCGACGCCGACGATCGCACCGGTTATGGTGTGCGTGGTGGAAACAGGTATCCCGAAAAATGTCGCTCCGAACAGAGTGATTGCACCCGCCGTTTCCGCACAAAACCCGCCGACCGGCTGCAGCTTGACGATCTTGGTGCCCATCGTTTTGACGATCCGCCAGCCGCCCGAAAGCGTCCCAAGGCCAATGGCCGAGTGAGCGGCGAGGACGACCCACAATGGAATTTCCGGAAGCTTTCCCTCGGGGGTCATTGAATAAAAGCCGCCCGCCACCAGGGCGATCATGATAATGCCCATCGTCTTCTGTGCATCGTTGCCGCCGTGGCCGAGCGAGAAAGCCGCCGCCGAAAACAATTGGCCTACCCGAAAAACACGGTCCACCTTGTTGACGGAAACGCGGTGAAAGATCCAATAGACCGCAACCATCAGAACAAAACCAAGCGTCATTCCGATCAAGGGCGAGAGGACGATAAATGAGATCGTTTTTATCCAGCCTTCAGCCTTCAATACGGTCAGCGGACTATTAAACCCGAAGTGCCAAATGTATGAGGAAAGGGCCGCACCGGCGTATGCTCCGACAAGTGCGTGTGAACTCGAGGTCGGCAAACCCAGATACCACGTTATCAGGTTCCAGATCACCGCTCCGATAACGCCGGCGAGCAGCACGAACAACTGGTCGTTGCCGGGAATTTTCGCGATATTTACCATATCGCCGCCGATCGTTTTTGCGACTGCGGTCCCAAAAACAACGAAGGCGATAAAGTTAAAAAACGCGGCCCACGCGACGGCGGCGCCCGGTGAGAGCACGCGTGTCGCCACCACCGTTGCGATCGAGTTCGCGGCATCATGAAACCCGTTCACATAATCGAAAACGAGCGCAATGAAGATGATAAAAACTACCAGGCTGAAGGCGGCTGTTTGTCCGTCCATATAACAGTAGACAGTGGTCGGTGGTCAGTGGTCGGATGGGAAGTGGCCTATTTCCGACCACTGTCCACCGTTAGTTGTGCTTTAGAACAATGCTTTCGATGATGTTGGCAACGCTTTCGCAGCGGTCGGTGGCGTATTCGAGAATTTCGTAGATCTCCTTCCACTTGATCACGCTTAGCGGATCGCTTCCGTTCGAGAAAAGTTCTTTCATCGCGCGGAAATAGATTTCGTCGGCCTCATTCTCGAGACGGTGTATCTCGACGAAGTGAATATTGATCTCGTCGGGCTTGCTGAGCAGCGCAACGGCCTTGCTGATCTCGGCGCCGAGCTGCTGGATCACCTTCGCAAGATCGACCGTGTGTTTGTTCGGAACTCCGATGCCGTACATCACGATCGCCCGCGCACCCGCGTCGATATAATCGCAAATGTCGTCCAGCGCCACCGCCAGGTGATAAATGTCTTCGCGGTCGAATGGCGTGATGAACGACTTGTTCAGTTTGGTCGTCATTTTGTGCGTTATCTCATCGCACTCGTGTTCGACGTCCTTGATCTTTTTCGTGTAGGCCTCGTGCTGCGAAATGTCGTCTTCGCACATCTTGATCAGAAGGGCCGAGCCCTCTTCGATCTTTTGACCCATCTGCGAGAAAAACGTGAAATATTCGTCTTCTTTAGGCAGTAAGCTAAATCCCATCTCTGGTAATCTCCCGCTCTTTCGTGATCTTTCCGATTAAAACTTGGGGCTGTGTTTGATAAATACGGCTTCGCGCAGATAAACGTTAAGCTCGCAAATATCTTTTACGTAATCGCCTATTCGTTCGAGGTGCTTGGCCACGAACATCAGGTGCGCGGCCCCGGTCGTCGATGTCGGCTCGTCGATCATCTTCTCGATCAAGCCGTCGAAAACGCGGCGATAGCATTCGTCTATCTGCTTATCGCGCCTGATGACGGCACGTGACGTTTCGGCATCCTCGGAGGTAAAGGCATCCAGTGCGGCACGCAGCATTTCAGTGGCGACTTCGGCCATGAACGACAGGTCGATGTAATTATTGAACTGCGGTTCATTATTCAGTACTATCGCCGCTTCCGCAATGCTGGAAGCGTGATCGGCAATGCGTTCGAGGATCGGCGTGATCTTCGCGACTGAAACGACAAGGCGCAGATCGTGCTCGGTCGGCTGCTGAGACGCCAGTATATCGATGCTCAAGTGGTCGATCTCAAGCTCCATCTGGTCGATCACCTTGTCTTCCTCGGCAACGGCCCGGGCAAGTTCGCTGTTGCGTTCGGTCAGGGCACGCATGGCACCTTGAACGGCGGCTTCCGTCTTGCCTCCCAACAGCAGAATTTTGTCACGGAGGATGTCTAACTGGTTCTCGATAGGGCCGGTACGGCCATGCGGGGCATTCTCCGCACCCGATGGCCCCGTCGCTGAAGACAAATTTGGAACCGAATTATCTCCCATAAAACAGCCGATTATAGACCGAAGCCTGTTGCCAAGTCTTTAATTTACAATTAAATCTATATTTCGGATAAATCACGCCCCTGAATAATTAACATTGCGTTAACATTGTTCTAACATTGGATATATATCGTTAGATCGAACCCCTCAATCAGGCCTTTTTTAGTTTCGGACGCTTATCGATGAAATTGCGATCAAGGGTAGAAAAACTGACCAACGAACTGGAAAATGACCTTGCGCGCATGATGCTAATAGAAAAAAGGCACGCCGGCAAGATCGGTTCGCAACAGGCACGCGAACTTATCGCGAAGGTCAAAGGCGCCCTTAGCAATGACCCGTCAAAAGACGCCGGGCCTGCCGAGCAGGACTTTGTCGAAGGATTCCGGATTCACTAACACACCACTTTTGCGGCAAACCGCCGCCGTCTCGCCAACCATCGAACAATTTGCTTATACCGCCGGTCATTGATTCTTCCTCGGCGTTTGACTTAGTATTCTCTTTATATCTAGCTGTCTTGGAGGATCAATGAAACTCAACCAAAAAATTCAAAGGTCAGTCGTGTTCGCCGCCGCAGTCTTGATGGCGGCTTTGCCCCTGGCCTCCTTCGCACAAACCCGCATCGCGCTGCCGAAAAATAAATATAAGGTCCAGGACGACGTGAAGCTCGGAAATGACGCCGCCCGGCAGGTCGAGAAGCAGTTTCCGATAATGAACGACGCTCAGGCCGAGGATTATGTCTCGCGGGTCGGCGCGCGTCTGGTTTCCGCAATCCCTCCGCAATTTCGTCAGCCGGCCTTCGATTACCGTTTCAAGGTTGTTAACGCCAGCGATATCAATGCTTTTGCCCTTCCTGGCGGGCCGATGTTCGTCAACCGCGGCATGATCGAAGCCGCCCGGAACGAAGGCGAAATGGCCGGGGTAATGGCGCATGAGATCAGCCACGTCGCGCTTCGCCACGCCACGGCCCAGGCGACAAAGCAGGGCAGCGTCGGCAACCAGCTAGGGACGATCGGCCTGATCCTCGGCGGAGCGATCCTCGGCGGACAGAGTGGCGCCCAACTCGGCGCCGTAGCCGCAACCGTGTGGCAAACGAAGTACAGCCGCGAATATGAAACTCAGGCTGACATTTTGGGATCGCAGATAATGGCGGATGCGGGTTACGACCCGCGTGATCTGGCAAATATGTTCCAGACCATTGCCAAACAGGGCGGCGGCCGCGGCCCGGAATGGCTGAGCAGCCACCCCGACCCCGGCAACCGTTACCAAAAGATCAATCAGGAAGCCGCCTCGCTGAACGTTAGTCCGAATCCGATCAAGATCACCCGTGATTTTGAACGAGTTCAGGCCCGGTTTCGCGGTATGCCGCCGGCACGGACGATGGAGCAGATACAGAAGGAGGGCGGCAGCGGCGGTCAAAGTCCGACGGCCGGAGGTAATTATTCGCGGAACGTTCCTTACCCGTCCGCACGCGTGAAAGCCTATAATGGCGGCGACATCCTGTACAACGTACCAGGTAACTGGCGGGAATTTTCGGGCCAGAGCGGCGTAACCTTTGCCCCGGAAGGAGCTTACGGCGATCAAGGCATAACGCACGGCGTCATGGTCAGTGCG
>JABFSB010000102.1 GCA_013140875.1 Acidobacteriota bacterium | reverse complement strand
CAGAAAGCCCGTCGCCGCAAGCTGTGACGCCGGTCGGCACGTTCAGTGAGAATGCTGAAACTTCGCCTTTGGCATTGCGGCCCTCGTGATAAAAATCCGGCTGGCCGATAACAAAGTCGGCGGGCGCATTGTCTTCGGTCGGCAGTTTCTTCCAGCCGAGCAGACGATGATGGCCGGTGTCGGCGATCCAAAGCGAATTATCTTTCAATATCGCACCACCGCGTGTGCCGAAAATCGTGCCCGGCGTCGGTGTCACGGGGACGGCCATCTCTAGCCCGGTTTCGGTCGTGCCAAGGACAACATCGGGCATCGGCTGAAGCAGCGGGCGCGCTCGATATACCGCCGCGTCTTGCAGATTGTGAACGGTCGAATTAAGTTTTACGCGCAAAGTTTGGGGCATTTCAGTAAGAGATAATTTGTCCACAGATGAACACAGATAAACACGGATAAGAAATGGGATGAAATCAAATGCACATGTTTTATCTCTGCTTTATCAGTGTCTATCTGTGTGCATCTGTGGATAAAATTCTTATTCTTCCAACCGGACTTCAACCTTATCGCCGACAACGCGGACGGCGTGGACCTTCAACTGAACCTCCGGCACTGTCATACATTCGCCGGTTTCAAGCAGATACTGAAAGCCGTGATACGGGCAGGTTAGTATGCCGTCACGGACCTCGCCCATTTCAAGCGGCATGCCGAGATGGGCACAAACGTTATCGACACAGCTGACCATATCGCCCTGTCGATGAAGCAAAACCGAGCGGTCTTTTACACGCCGCTCGATAACACCAAATTCAGGAATATCGAAAAGTGAGCATGTGTCGAGCCAGTTTGCTTTTGCATTCGTCGCAAACGGACTTATGAAATAGAGCTTCTGATCGCCATTTGTTTCCACTTCCGGCCGGCCGCGGCTTACTTGGTTGATGTGCTTTATTTCCGGGCAGTATTCCTTGATCGACTTTTCGATGCCCTCGGTTAGCGTCTGGCTCGAAGCCGGACAACCGTGGCATGAACCAACCAGCCGCACTTCTACGGTGTCGGGTGGCTTGATTGCAACAAGCTCTACATCGCCGCCGTGGCCCTGCAGCATCGGACGTACGGCGGCAAGGGCTTTCTCCACTCTCGGCTGGAGCGGCTCCTTGACCAAACCGTGATACAGCAGAACGCCATAAACAACGCTGTCGCCGAGGGCCTCACGTAGTTTTACACCCGACGCCGGATCGTCTTTGAGCGAACGTATCAACCGCTTTAGTGCTTCTTTGTGAAGGTCCTCGATCGACGTTTTAAAGGCACGCGCGGTAAGCAGGTAATGCTCGTCCCAACCCGAAATGATCGCCTCGATCTTGTCGATATCACCCGCGAGACGGTCAAGATCGACCGAACTTTCCTGCTGCAATTGTGTCGCCTGATCAGGCATTAGTTATATTTGAGGTCTTTGAATAAATACGGCATCAATGCACCGGTAACAAATCCGCCAATGACCGCCGCCGCCCAAACGGGCAGGATGAACTTGCCGAGCAACACTATCAGAGCAACGGCGACAAGAAATCCTATCGCCCATTGGCGGATCACCATTCCGTTATCGCGAAACAGTTTGCCCTTGAGCATCATCTGGGCCGAACTCATGAACATTTCCCACATATTTTTTTATGAAATAAAGAACAAAACCAATAGCCCGACGAGGACTCCCGGAATCGCCGCAGTCGAACCAAACAAGCTTCCCATCAGCGCCGCAAAGGAATTCCCAAGGTCCTTGCCGGCGATTACCCGTCCAACCAAGGCTCCGCCCGCCACCCCGAAGGTGATGCCGATCAACATCGAGAACAAATAAAGAAAAATCATAAAATTCACCCTCCCGTTTTTCGCTAACTATCAATCAATGCACCGCTCCATTTCCGGCCGACATCGATGCCGCGGCCTCCTGGTCGATCTCGCGCAGGGTTTCGGTTATGTTTGCGACGCCCTCCGTCTGGCCAAAACTGTTAAAGATCTCGCGGGCTTCCAGATAGAGGGCACGAGCCTCGTTTAAGTTCTTGCGGTTTCCTTTGCCTAAGTCGTCCGTGTCATCGGGTAGATTTCGCAAGACGTTCGCTTTGTTTGCGATCGTGTTTGCATATTCCATCGGCGTGTCACGCGGATTTCTAACTTTCAACGCCTCGTCGTACGCCTGCACCGCCCGAAGATTGTTTACAAAGGCATGACTGCTCGACGCGTACTGCAGGGCGTTGCCCAGGTTATTTTGGATCATCGCGTACTCGCTCGGCTGATCGATGATATTGATCACTTTGAGCACCTCTTCAAAAGACTGTACAGCCAACGCCTCGCGCATCTTTCCGCGTTCGTCGCTCATCGGCATGGAAAGATAGACGATCGCCAAATTGTTGTGGAGGATCGCAAAGTCCTGCGGATATTCTTCCCGCGTAAAAACGCGCAGGGCATTATGATAATGCTGGATCGCGTCCTGCAGCCGTCCGCCGCCATTCTGCGCAAGGGCCTGAGCAACCAGGCCGAGGTTCAGTTCCGTTTCGGCTGCTTCCTCTTTTAAGTCGAAATCTTTAAAGGTACTAAGCGCGGTTTTGAATGCGGCCTCGGCCTGATAGAGGTCCTGATTGGTTCCACCGGGAAGCATCTGATAAGCGGTAGCCTGCCGCGCGCGGATGCGGGCGCGAAGCAATACGGCGCCCTCAGGACATCGGTCGAGGGCTCGGGAGTAAAGCTCGATTGCGTCCTCGATCTGCTTCGGCGACTTCGGCCGCTGCTGCATGCCCATGGCCATTTCCATCAGCATTTCGGCTTTTTCTTCTTCGGTTGCGTCCTCGGAATCAAGCGCCTTTACCGCGGCTTCGTACTGAGCGTCTGAAATGGTTCCCATTGAAAAGACGTTCCTTTTTCGAAGATATTATCAGGATAGTTTTGACTAAGGTGTAGCGTATGACGTGAAGAAAGGTTTGTCAACTAATCTTTCAGAGTGCAAACTAAGTTTGCACTTGATCGTTAGCGCATCGGGCAACGCCATTTATCTCCAATGCGGCTTTTTCCGTGACCCAACGAACGGGACAAACCGCGCCTTCGTTAGTTTCGCGATAGCGGTTATTCCTAAAGAATTCCTGAGCCTGGACAATTTTGTCGCCGCGAAGATTTCTGGTCTTTAGCAGCAACCCGCCGGCGGAATCGTGAATAAGAGGAAAAACCAGAATGCCATTTGGGTCCGGGACAAGAGCGACGGCGGTGACTCCATTAAAATAGGTCTCGATCGTCTCGGCTGAAAAGTAAATGTTCCCGCGAGCGATTACAGCAGAATGGATGGCGTGCGTTTCACTCATATTCAGCGATTATCGACCCTACCCGTTCGATCACTTTTTCCGCCGAGGCCCGCACCTGATCGGTCAATTCCAATCCGAGACCGAGGCTGGCGGCCTCGATCAGATAAACCGTCACGTCGGCAGGGAAATCGTCTTTGAATATTTGCCGGCCGGCATGGATCGCGTGGTCCCATCGGAAATCATGGAGGCTATAGCCCGGTTGGCGTTCGGCGACCAGTTCATCCGCCGGAACTTCAAAGATGGTGCCTGGTTCACTGCCGGTCGAGCTTGCGTCGATAATTATCAGGCGCGACGAGCCCCGGGCCTGAAACATTACATCGATGCCGCCCGTCCCGGCGTCGAATACACTGACGTTCGGACGCGGACTCGCCGCCAGGTTCGCCTTGAGTCTTTGCGCAACAAAAACACCGACGCCGTCGTCGGTCCGATTCGAATTGCCGCAGCCGATTATTGTTAGCACGCGTGGAAATATGGCCTAGATCCGCCAGAGAATGCAAGACCACTCCGGCTCAACCGGGCAATCAAGTTCCGGCAGTTCGCAATAGCGGCGGTGTTTTAAGTAGTACATGCAGGTTGCACAACTTTGCGAGATATCGTCATCCTCCCCGTATGGCTCGAGTGTAAAACCGCCCAGCACAAGTTTACTTTTGTAGTCGTCCGAGGCAACCGCTTGCAGCCGTGCCACGGTCGAATTAACCTTCTGGCTGGTGTATGCGCGTTCTTCCCATTCGGTCTTCAAGCCGTTCTTCAGCATTTCGCCGAGCTGATTTCTCAGCAGATCGTCTTTGCTGCTGCTGGCCTGATCTTCCATTCCGATCTATATTCGCCACAGGCGACAGTACCAATCGGGTTCGACCGGAACGGCTAGTTCAGGCAGATCGCACCACTTTCGGTGAACCAAATAATACATGCATTCGAGGCATCTCATCTGGTCCGGTCCATAAGGCTTGTCGGCAAAGCCGGACAGTACGAGCTTTGCATTCAAATCATCCTTCGGCAGTTCGCGCAAATCAGCGAGCAGCTCGGCGAATTCCTTGTGAGTTTCGGGAAAAGGCTCGAGCTGAGTTTCCAGGCCGTTCGCCAACACTTCGCCAATGTGAACGCGGAGTTTATTTTCTTCGTCGGTGTGCATCAAGCTTCCCTTGGGGACAAGACAATTCTAGCTGTAAGCACGGTGAAATCAGAAACCGCCACCAAAAGGCCGGCGGTTCTTTACAGGTAATTGTTCACTATCCGATGCGGAAACGGGAGAGTTCTTTTCCGGTTTTCGCATCGTGCGCGTGAACCGTGCACACCAAACAAGAGTCGAACGAGCGGGCAACGTGGCCGACCTCGACCGGGTCGGTAGGATCGGCAATCGGGCTGCCGACGAGGGCTGATTCGATCGGCCCCAGGTTGCCGTCCGCGTCGCGTGGGCCTACGTTCCAGGTTGTCGGGGCAACGATCTGATAATTCTTGATCTTGCCTCCCTCGACCTCGATCCAATGGCACAACGCACCGCGAATTGCCTCGGTCGCACCCCAGCCGCGTCCGTCTTTTTCGGTCGGTTTTACATACCACGAATCGTTCAGTTTGAACTCGCGGAGGCAGTGTTCGGCTTGACGATACAGTTTGATGGTTTCGTGCATGCGTGCGATCTGTCTGAGATGGAGGCTCGGGCCGCCCATCGATTTGTACATATCCAGGATAAGCGGATCGTAATGCTGCCATTCCTCACCCTGATGTCCTCCAGCCACCATTTGACGCGCGAACGGTCCTGCTTCAAGCCGACCGTAATCGATGTCCTTAACCGCCGTCGCCCACGAGTATTTTTCATCGAAGCTCGTCTTATTGTTATGGACCGCCTTGGTCGTGCGGTCGAACGGGTGCTGGTCGGTGACAGCTTCGTCGTACCAGGCATGTGTTACATTTTCGCGGGCACGTTCCTGGCTCATCGTCAGATGAGTGTCGGTCGCTCCGTCATAAATACCGCTCTTCATTATCAAAGAGGCATTGCGATTGTCGATCGTCGGCTTTTGGTACTTGTCTTCGTGCGGCAAGTAACCCCACGAAACATATCTGCCGACGCCGCCGCCGTATTTGTCGATGCCGACATCGAGGCCCATACGCCAATAGAATCCAAGGTCGGAATTCGCGTGCGCCGGACTTTCGTCGAGCCATGCCATAAAGTCGTTGTAGGACTTGATCTGCTCGTACCGTTCAAGCGTGCAGCCAAGCCACATCGATTCGAGCCATTCGCTCTTAAAGTATTCGAGGATGCCCCATGCGCGCGTCACGTCCGTCAATGTCGGGGCACACATCACGCCGCCGGGAACCATATAACTAGAGTGCGGCCACTGTCCTCCGAGCATCGCATAGATCTCGACCGGCTTTCCCGAAATCGTTACACCTTTTTCGTAAGAGGTTCCGGTAAACGGCGCGAAACGTTTGCATGCTTCTTCATAAAACGAGCTGCCGCGATACTTTTTATTGGTCAGGTCGATAGCATACAGGCCATAGAAATACCGCGGCTGGCTCTGCAGGCTTTCGGTGATCTGACCGAGATTGCGGGCGAGGATGGCGTTACGCGGAACTTCGGCGCTCCATGCCGTGTCCAGCGCCCAAGCCGCGCAGGTTAAGTGCGACGCTCCGCAGATGCCGCACGCACGGGGGGTGACTACCAATCCGGCCTGAGGATCTTTGTCGCGCAAGATGATCTCGAAGCCGCGAAAAAGCTCGGCCTGCGTCCAGGCGTTCGTTACGACGCCGTCTTCGATGTCAACGCGGACATCAAGGTCGCCTTCGACGCGTCCGACCGGGGAAATATCTAATGTTTGAACTGCCATGATCTTCTATTTGCCTCCATTACTACACGACAAAGATGTCCTGTTCCGCCCAGGCCGGAGCAGCATTTTTTGCCGCGGCCGTCATCGCGATATAGCCTTTCTTATCGACGCCTTCGGGCATGTCCTTCGGAAAACCCATCACGGTTTGAGTCTTAAAGACCGTTCCCGGGGCCAGATCGAAGAAAGGGAATTCAGGTTCGGTGCAACCCAGGCAAGGCATGCCGGCTCGCGTTTTGGACGACTGGCGATTCCACAAGATCCGGTTGCACGGGCTGTGCGTCATTGGGCCGCGGCATCCAAGATCGTAGTAGAGACAGCCCTTGCGTTGTCCGAATTCGGTGGCTGAAACTTTGTAGGCAAAATGCATGTTGCGGGTGCACCCGGTTTGGGTAAAGCTTTGGAAAAATGTCTTCGGACGCTGAAATTCGTCCAAACCGATATCGCCGGCACGGCCGGTGGCGACCGCAACGACGATCTGCGTGATCCAGTCAGGGTGGGCCGGACATCCGGGTACGTTGATGACGGGAAGCCCGGATTTGGCCTTGAATCCCTGACCGAGGAATCCGCCGTATTCGCGTTTCAGGAACTGAAGTCCTTCTGAATCGCTCGGATTCGGAGCTGTAGCCGGAATGCCGCCCCAAGTAGCACAATCGCCTATAGCTACGACGAAAGACGCCGCGTCCGAAAGTTCCCGGACCCATTGCTTCATCGGCCGCCCCGCAAACCTGTTCCATTCGCCCGTGCCATCCGGTGCATTCACCACAGTTCCCTCGAAAACAAAAATATCGAGAGTTATTGCTCCCGACACGCAGTCCCGAAGAATCTTTTGAAGATTGTCGCCGAGCTCGACGCCGAGTGACGGATGCCATAGGACATTTATCCCGAAATCCGTGACCAGATCGCACGCGCTCGGTTCCTCGGCGTTCAGGAACGACATCGTATTTCCTGAACATGCACCGCCTTGCAGCCAAAGTAAGTTAGCCATTTTCAACTCCTTAGAACTGAGGTTCTTAAGCCCGCCGGCTTACTATCGTGACCCAGATTCTCAACACCGGCGACAAACAGACAGATGGGTTTCAGTGCAACGGAGTGCAAACACCGTGCCCGTTGAGAAGGAAGAAGGCCTGATCTTTTGAGGCAGCGTTTTACTGCATTGCCCGTGGAATGCACGTTTTTTTGGGATGGAAACTAAGTTTGCATTCGTGATGTCATGCAAACCTTCTTTGCAGAAGATTGGAAGGGAATTCCGTCAGCCGCGGTGATTGCCGCAGACAGGACACTGAGTTTCGAGTGT
>JABFSB010000384.1 GCA_013140875.1 Acidobacteriota bacterium | reverse complement strand
GTTTGAGAGCAAGCATATTTCGATCGAACAAGCCGTCCCGCTCGAACTCGGCTCGACCGAAACCGCGAATGAGCGCACCGTTTATCAATACGTCGTTCCGGCGGTGTGCAAATCGTCGCAGCTTCTGCTCGGCCTTACCGTTCTTAAACCCGGCAGCGTCTGGAACACTTGCCCGCCGCACCTGCATGATCGGCGATCGGAAGTCTATTTTTACTTCGACCTGAAAGAAGGCCAGCGGCTGATGCATTTCATGGGCCAGCCGGATAACATGCGGCACATCGTTATGGAGAGCGACGCGTCGGTCGTTTCGCCCCCGTGGTCGATCCACATGGGCGTCGGCACGACGAATTACGCGTTCATCTGGGCGATGGGCGGCGAGAATCTTGACTACACCGACATGAACGTTCTCGATCTGTGCCAGCTTAAATAGTGTCTCTAGTGTCAATAGCCCGTGCGTTCAAGACCATGAAAAAGTCAGTCAACTCCGTTGCAATTTCTATTCTGCTTACTCTCTGCATCAGCGCATCGGGCCAGAACGCCGACGTTTTCAAGCGCAAGAACATCGAAGCAAAGATGCTGTCGGTCGCCAAGTGGCAGCTCGCAAATCCAAAGCATGAGCTCTTCGATTGGACGAACGGAGCCTTTTACGCCGGCGTGTTCGCCGCGTATGAGACGACCAAGTCGAAGGAGATCTGGAGTGCGTTGATCGACATGGGCGAAAAGAACAGATGGGGCCCGGGCAAACGCTTTGATCATGCGGACGACATCGTGATCAACCAAACCTATCTGGACATGTATCGCATCACCAAAGATAGAAAGATGCTTCAGCCGACGATCGACGTGGCCGAACGTCTTAAAAAAGAAACCGGCGACGAGGTCAAAAAGAACGGCATTACCTGGTGGTGGTGCGACGCACTTTTTATGGCGCCGCCGACGCTTGCCAAGCTTACCGCGATCACCGGGGATAAGTCTTACCTCGACCTGAACGACCGCTTTTTCCAGGAGACCTATTACCGGCTTTATAACAAGGAAGAAAAGCTCTACGCCCGTGATGCTTCATACCTAATTAACGAAAAGGGCGAAGGCAGACGCGAGGCGAACGGTAAAAAGATCTTCTGGAGCCGCGGCAATGGCTGGGTCGCGGGCGGGTTGGTTCGGCTGCTGAAAGAACTACCCAAAAACCACCCGAAACGCGAATTCTATCTAACGCAGTACAAGGAAATGATGGACAAGATCGCGTCCATCCAACAGCCCGACGGCCTGTGGCGTTCGAGCCTGCTCGACCCCGACGCATTTCCCGGCGGCGAGGCCAGCGGCTCAGGCTTTCACCTTTACGCGATCGCCTGGGGCCTGAACAACAAGATATTGCCGCGTGACAAGTTCCTTCCCGTTATCCGAAAAGGCTGGCCTGCTCTGAACGGCCTTGTTCATTCCAACGGTATGGTCGGTTGGACGCAGCCGATCGGGGCCGACCCGCGACGAAATTTCAACGCCGATAGCTGGGAAGTCTACGGCGCCGGTGCGTTTCTGCTCGCAGGTTCCGAGATCGTAAAGCTCAAGCTCTAAGGTCTGTCCTTGTATCTCATTTGATCAATACTAAAACGCAGCAATCTTTATCACGGCAGTTCGACTTTTTATGTTTGCCCGATTTTCTTTGTGCCCTTTGTGTCAAACGGATTTTTCCGACACAAAGGCCACAGAGTGAAGACACAAAGTTCACGAAGGAAGAGTTAACAGAACTTAGGTCAAAACTCTCTACAAAGATGCCTGTTTTGTTAATAGCCTGTCCATCCGTTATAAATTGTCTTGCAGAGCAAACATAAATTTCGATGGCGATACTTGTAACAGGCGGGGCGGGGTATATTGGCAGTGTGGCGGTGGACGATCTTATCGACGGCGGCCAGGATGTTGTTGTGCTGGATAATTTGTCGCGGGGTTTTAGGACTTCGGTCAACGAAAAGGCGAAGTTTTATGAAGGCGACATCGGCGACCGCGAGATGGTTCGCCGGATCTGTGGTGAGAACGACATCGAAGCGACGATGCATTTTTCGGCGTTCGCGTATGTGGGCGAATCGGTCGAAAAGCCCGATCTTTACTACCGCAACAACACGCTGGCGACGCTCGAGCTGCTCAATGAGCTGATCGCAAACGACGTGAAGAAGTTCGTGTTCTCATCGACCTGTGCGACCTACGGCGAGCCGCAGCATATCCCGATCGACGAACAACATGCGCAAAAGCCCGAAAACCCTTACGGCTGGTCGAAACTTTTTGTCGAACAGATAATGAAGGACCTCGACCGTGCGTACGGATTGCGGTTCGTTGCGCTTCGTTATTTCAACGCCTGCGGTGCGACCGCAAAACGCGGTGAGCATCACGATCCCGAAACGCATCTGATCCCGCTGATACTCGATGCCGCGGCCGGGAAGCGCCCGCATATTTCCGTTTTCGGCGGCGATTATCCGACGCCGGACGGCACTGCGATCCGCGATTATATACACGTGTCGGACCTCAGCCAGGCGCACCTGTTGGCGTTCGATCACCTGCGAAAGGGCGGCAGCTCCGAATTCATCAATCTCGGCAACGGCCAGGGCTTTTCGGTGCTTGAAGTGATCGAGGCGGCACGCAGAGTCACTGGTAAAGAAATTCCCGTTGTGATAGAAACACGCCGTGCGGGCGACCCATCACGCCTGGTCGGCGATGCGACGAAGGCCCGCGCAATGCTCGGTTGGAAACCGCAATTGACGTCGCTCGCCCAAATAATCGAATCGGCGTGGCGACGGTATGAGTAGGTGTCAGAATACAGTAAATAAGTGAGCACTTTTTGTAGAATCAGGCGTTTTCAGTTTTCACTTTTAAGCTTTTAGTTTGTTGGAAAAGAGCCTTTTCCGACAAACTGAAAAGTGAAAACTAAAAACTGAAAATGATCTCGATTTCCCTTTGCTGTTTTTCAAAAATGTAACTTCGTAGTCTTTCGCAAAAACAATATGACGCACCTAAAGTCAGTCGAACGGATCGCCCGGATGTTGGTTCTGATCTTTTGCTTTGCGTTGAGTGTTGCGGCGCAATGGCAGAGTGTCGGGAATGTTGCTGCCGTGACGCAAGTTAAACCAAACGGAGTTGTATTCACTACGACCTCGCGGGCGAAAGCGTCGGTTGAATTTTTCGATCTTGATGTAGTCCGCGTGCGGGTTGCACCGTCGGGAAAATTCGAACGCGATTTTTCTTACTCGTTCGATACTTCGGTCGAACGAAAACCTGCGGACGCTAAAGTTACTCAGACAAAAACGCAGATCGTATTAACGAGCACGTCGGGTTCTAAGGTTGTTATAAATAAGACTCCGTTGCGCATAACTATGTTCGACGCCGCCGGTGCCGAGATCGTAAAGGACGGCTCCGAGCCGGTCAGGTTCAACAAAGCGACGGGCGAGTTTGCCGCGACAAAGTTCAGATCGAGCGAGGTCGAAACCTATTACGGTTTTGGCGAAAAAGCGTTTATTGAAATGTCGAGGAACGGCAAGTATATAGTCAACTGGAACACCGATACATTCGCTTACCCGATCGGGACCGATCCGATCTATCAATCGATCCCGTTCTTTTATGCGTTGAGCGACGGCAAGGCTTACGGACTTTTCTTTAACAACACGTTCCGGTCATTCTTCGATATGGGCAAGACCTCGCCGGACAAATATTCGTTTGGAGCCAACGGCGGCGAGCTTGATTATTTTGTATTTACCGGCGGTCGCGAACGGTCGCCGAAAAAAGTGCTTGAAGACTACACAAGGCTGACGGGACGAACTCCGCTGCCGCCCGTTTGGGCGTTGGGCAATCAGCAATCGCGTTGGTCTTATTTTCCCGAGAAGCGCGTTCGCGAAATTGCCGACGGTTTTCGCAAGAACAAAATTCCGGCCGATGTCATTTATTGGACATCGACTATATGGACGAATACCGCGTTTTCACTTGGGACAAAAAACGATTTCCCGACCCGCCGAAGATGCTGGCCGATCTTAAGAAAGACGGCTTCAGGACCGTGCTGATAATCGATCCGGGCGTGAAGGTCGATCCGAATTATCATGCTTACGCGGACGGCAAACAAAAAGGAATTTTCATAAAGAACCCGGACGGCACCGAACTCAATCGCGACGTTTGGCCGAGGGCGGCGGCATTCGCCGATTTCACCGACCCAAAAGGCCGTGAGTGGTTCGGCTCGTTTTACAAGCAGCACCTTGACGAAGGCGTTGCCGGTTTTTGGACCGATATGAACGAGCCCGGCGTTTTTATGACCGAAAAGTCGGCGAAGCCCGAGATATTTCATCACCCGGAAAAAACTTTTCCTTACGATACTCCGCACGCCGGCGACGGTTTGCCGGATACGCATCGGCGCTATCACAACGTTTACGGAATGCAGATGGCGCGTGCGACGTTTGAAGCCAATCGAAAACTGGCACCCGACAAACGTCCGTTCGTTCTGACGCGGGCGGGATTTGCCGGCGTGCAAAGGTATGCCGCGGTCTGGACCGGAGATAATTACGCGGGGTGGGAGCACCTTGCTCTCTCGATACCGATGCTTGCGAACATGAGCGTTTCGGGCGTGCCGTTCGTCGGGTGCGATGTCGGCGGTTTTGCCGATATGCCGAGCGGCGAGCTTTATGCGCGCTGGCTGCAGGCGGCGGCGTTGACGCCGTTCCTGCGTTCGCATTCGGTCGGCTGGGTCGGCAACAAAGAGGCGTGGGAATTCGGCGACGAGTTTACAAAAATAAACCGCGCCAGCGTCGAGTTGCGCTATCAGTTTTTGCCCTACATCTATTCGCTGTTTCGTGAGCACGAACGAAGCGGAGCACCGGTGATGCGTCCGCTTTGGTACGAATTTCCGAATGACAAACAGACGTATCTGATCAACGATCAGTATATGGTCGGCGGCGATATTTTGGTGGCTCCGGTCGTGAAGGAAGGAATGCGAACGCGCGGGATCTATCTTCCGGTTGGCGCCGAATGGATCGATTGGTGGACCGGTGCAAAGCTTGAAAGCGGCAAGACGCATTATCTGCAAACGCCGCTCGACCGGCTGCCGTTGTTTGTTCGCGTCGGTTCGGTCGTGCCGACTCAGAACGTGATTCAGCACACCGGCGAAATGCCCGGGGCGGTCATCACATTGAACATTGCGGCCGGCATCGGCGAAGGCAAGACTGAAACGACGGATCTTTTTCAGGACGCCGGCGAAGGTTACGGCTATCGCCGCGGCGATTCACGCGACATCGTCATTACGCACAAACGCGGACTGATCTCGATCGAAAGAAAAGGAAGTTTTGCGGGCCAGCGGATGGGATTTGTCGAGATTCTCGGACTGGCGGCCAAACCCAAAGAGATATTTGCCGACGGAAGGAAGATGGATTTCGATTACGACGCCGACAAGAAGCGGCTTCGGTTCAGGTTGAAAGGCGATGAAAAGGAATTGACGATGGTCCGCTAACTGAGATGTGCCTTCGAAACTCTGGCGGTGGACTGCCGTGCGATGAGCGTGGGTTCGACGTTTAGTACGCTGTCGGAATTGCCGTTTCGTTCTCCCGCAAGTTCTTTCAGTACGGTCTTGGCCGCCAGGCGTCCCATCTCGAACAGCGGTTGTCTGATTGTTGTCAGCGTCGGATTGTTAAATGCCGCACCGTAGATATCGTCAAAACCCATTACCGAAACGTCCTCCGGCACGCGAAAACCTTCTTCTTCAAGCGCCCTGATCGCACCGATGGCCGATACGTCGTTGAATGCGAATAACGCGGAGAACTGCTCACCCGCGGCAATCAATTTTTTCGTCGCCGCATAGCCCAATTCGGGAGAGGGCAGATCGCCTTCGAGCTGCTGCTGCAGTTTGGCGTGAATAGGGATCGCGCGGTCGCGTGCGGCTTTCATTATCGTATCGAAACGGATTTCGGTATCGGAGCTAAAAGCCTGTCCTTTTAACACCGCGATCCGGCGATGCCCAAGATCGTATAAATGCCCGATACCAAGTTCGGCAGCGTGCTGATGGTTAAGAACAACCCTGGTAACGCCCGGTATAGCGTCGTGGCCGGAAACGTTGACCACGGGCAAACTGGGCTCAAATCGTATCGGCGTGTCCACTGCGATAATCCCTTCCACCTGACGTTCGATTAGGACATTCGGGAGCCGTTCCAATAGGTCGTCACGGTGCAAGTGGCTGGCCGTCAAATAAAAAAAGCCTTCGTTGGTCAACGCGGCCTCGACACCGTTCAAAACCATCGCGGAATATCCATCGCTCAATTCAGGCACAAGTACGCCCAGAGTGTGCGTTCTCTGTACCCGCAGCGACCGGGCGAGATAATTCGGCCGATATTTTAATTCCTTTGCCGCCGCGAAAATGCGTTTCTTGGTTTCTTCCGGGATCGAGCTTGCCGAAGGTGCGCTATTCAGTACAAGAGACAGAGTTGTAGTGGAAAGGCCAAGGTGCGCCGCAAGCTGTTTTAAACTCACGGTTGAGCCACGCGCGGCACTACCGTTTATTTCTTGTTTTTCCTTTGGTTTTCGTGCCATCTCCAAATTCGAAGAGCATTGCACTGTCGATTTGCTTCGCACCATATCATCTAATGATGCGGATTAACAACAACACATGACTACCGGCCACATTATTGGTACGACCAATTACCCACCTTCGCGGCCGAGAAGCGGAAGCTCTTTTTTGCAAGCCTGAGCCGAACTTGTTCTTGACAGCCAAAACGGAATGATGTTATCAATTGGTTACTAAAACGATTTACTCAATCGATTTAATCACGGTTTAGGTACAAAGTCACAAAATTTTTCAACTTGATGCGGCGTCGGTCTCGCATCGAAAATTTCGGGTTTTTAGAAGCTTGGATAGAGTTTCAAAATTCACTGTCGAATATCCGGAGGATCATATGGGGCAAGGAAATTTCTCGTTAGCAAGGCTTTTGTTAGCTTTCGTGTTTTTGGCAATGTTCTCGGCCGTCGCCACCGCGCAGTTCAGGGCTAGTGTCCAGGGGGTAGTCGCGGACAACGCCGGCGGTGTGGTATCGGCTGCGACCGTTACACTAACAAATAAGGAAACTAACCAGTCACAAAAAACCGAGACCAGCGACGGCGGATTTTATCGGTTTTCAAATCTGGCCCCAGGACTATATTCGCTTTCGGTCGAAAAGGCGGATTTCAAGAAGGGAGTGACCGATAACGTAAAAGTCGATGCGGAAGCCGTAACCGGTGTCGATCTTACCCTGGAAGCGGGCGTAATCAGCGAGACGGTTACTGTACAGGCGGAAGATGTTGCGTTGCAGACAGAAGACGCGAATATCAGAAAAACCATTACTAATGCCGAAGTTTTGAGTTTGCCGCAATCCGGACGTGACCCCTATGAACTCGCTCGATTAACCCCCGGTGTTTTTGGTGCCGGAGCGAGAGGCTCAAATGGAAATTCACAGGGATTTCCAA
>JABFSB010000040.1 GCA_013140875.1 Acidobacteriota bacterium | reverse complement strand
CTAGCGGCCGGTTAGGTTCGCGCCCGATCGGACCCAACATCCTTCAAGATCCACACCAGATTCCATTCCGCTTCAACCGCGAACGCTTTGCTGTTTTTACCCCTGCCCGGAGGTGAGTCTCAAATGAAGAAAGTCCTGTTTTTGTTTGTCGTGTTTTGCTTTTTAAATTTGCCCGCATTGGCCCAGAACGGAGCTTTACGGCCGCGCAGGTCGGCGACTCCGCGAACTCCGCCGAAGGTCCAAAACGATACGCCGACGATAACGCCGCGTTCAAAGCCGAGTCTTGGCGACAATAGCGCGCTTCCTCCGCCACCGCCGTCGCCGTCCGAGCAAAAAACGTTGAAAAAGTCAGAAGACGAAGTGATCGTGGTCGATACCAATCTGGTGACGACGCCGGTTTCGGTAATGGACCGCAGCGGCCGCTTCATTCCCAGCCTCAAGAAAAAAGACTTCAAGATATTTGAGAACGGCGTGCCGCAGGAGATCACTTATTTTCAATCGGAAGAAACTCCGTTCACGGTCATATTGATGATCGACACCAGCCCGTCGACCAAATATAAGATCGACGAGATCCACTACGCGGCACTTACGTTCGTCAATCAACTTCGCCCGGCCGATCAGGTAATGGTCATCGCCTTCGATCAACGTGCAAAGGTCCTTTGCGAACCGACGAACGACAAAAAAACTCTGTATTCGGCCATTTACAAAGCCAATTTCGGCAGCGGCACCAGCCTTTACGACGCGGTCGATGCGGTAGCCGAGCTTGAGATGGTCAGTACGCCGGGCCGGAAAGCCGTAGTGCTTTTTACCGACGGCGTCGATACGACTTCGCGCCGCGCAAGTTATCAATCAACGATCGCCGCGGTAGAAGAGATCGATGCGCTCTTTTACCCGATCCGATACAACACACAGGAAGAAATGCGCGGCGGACAGCAGATCGCCGCTATGCCGAATATACCTAATATATCTTTCCCTTCCGGCGTCGCCATTCGAATGCGCGGTTCGAGCGAGGCCGAATATGCCCGCGGCAAAACCTATCTTGAAAGCCTGGCCGCAAACAGCGGCGGCCGCATATTTGAAGCAGACTCACTGACCAATCTCGAATCTTCTTTCGCCGGGGTCGCTGAAGAGTTGCGACGCCGTTATTCAGTAGGCTATTACGCAAACACCGACCGCGTTCCGGGCGAACGAAAATCGATCAAGATCCAGGTCACCCGTCCCGGATCAGTCGTCCGCTCAAAAACGAGTTATGTGGTCAAAGAAAAAGAAGAACCCAAACCCGACCCGCAGTCGTCGGGGCTGAAGAGTTGGTAATCTTGGGTTCAGGTGTTCTATTGATGAAAAACACTGGTTTTTACGTGCACAACCCGACGCGCAAGAGGCTGTGACAAAACTCGTCCTTTTCTGGGCTTGCCCATCGATGTGCGGCGAAGCTATGCTTCGCCGGGACGCCATCATCTTCTTCGCGGCTATGCCGCCGCTCTTCGATGAGCATCGGCACCCCGGAGTTTATTTTTCACGGCCGTCGATCTCGGTTATCCTAAGTCCCGTATGGGACACTGCCTACTGATCATTTCGCTGCTGATAGGCCTATCCTTTTCGGCGGCTTTCGCGCAACCCGCCTCTTTTGTCTCCGTCAAAGACCATCAACTAATCCTCAACGACAAACCCTATTATTTCGTCGGCACAAACTATTGGTACGGCAGTTTGATCGGGCTCGAAAAGGACAGGCGGCGCGGCATCGAACGCCTGCGCAAGGAGCTTGATTTTCTTAAGAAGAATGGGATAACAAACCTGCGTCTGCTTGGCGCGGCGGAAGGAAAAGGCCCTTTGAACGGAATCGAACGTGTCGGGCCACCGCTGCAGAAAGATTTGCTTGAGTTTGACGAATCCGTACTCGACGGGCTCGACGTCGTGCTCGCCGAAATGGCGAAGCGCAGAATGAAGGCCGTCATTTTCCTGAGCAACAATTGGGAATGGAGCGGCGGATTTCAACAATACCTTATCTGGCATCGCGTCATTCCTGAAAAATGGCTAACCGAAAAACCGACGTGGGACGAGCTTCGCGACAACGTTGCAAAATTCTACTCATGCGAACCGTGCATGGACGCTTACACGCGCCAAGCCGCACTGCTGATCCAACGCACCAACAAGATAACCAAAAAGCCGTACGTTGATGACCCGACCATCATGACCTGGGAATTGGCAAACGAGCCGCGACCGATGCGGCCGTCGTCGAACAACAATTATCGAGCCTGGATCGAAGACACCGCCGAGATGATAAAACGCCTCGATCCGAATCACCTGGTCGCCATCGGTCACGAAGGCCGCATCGGCACCGAAAGCCTCGATCTCTTCGAACAAATCCACGCCGACCCGAACATCGATTACCTCACCATCCACATCTGGCCGCGAAACTGGGGCTGGCTTGAGAAAGGTAAAATGGCCGACACTTTCTCAAAAGCGATGGATCAAACCACCGCCTACATCGAAGAACACACCGCCGTCGCAAAGAAACTGAACAAGCCGCTTGTGATCGAAGAATTCGGCCTGACCCGCGACAACGAATCGTTCGACATATCGGCCCCGACCACTCTTCGCGACCAGTACTATAAAAAAGTGCTCGCCTACGTCCGCACAAATCCCCACGTCGCCGGAGCCAACTTCTGGGCCTTCGCCGGCACCGCCCGCCCCATCAAAGGCCGGCTATTCTGGAAAAAAGGCGACCAATACACCGGCGACCCGCCAATGGAAGAACAGGGATTGTATTCGGTTTTTGATTCGGATGTGACAACTTGGAAACTTTTGCGCTCCTTAAAAAAGATCGAGCTAGCGAAATAGCCTCAGAATCCGGGTTCATGGTATCTTCCAAAATGAGGTGGAACGGTACTCCAAATTTATGGCTAATATACCCGACTCCATAATATCTGTCTTGGTCGTCAGTTTTTTCATTGTTCCTGTTAATTACGGTCAAGTAACGCCTACCGCAAGCAAGGATATGTTAACGCCAGCCATTATCCAGGTTCGTGAGGCGATAAGAAAAGTTCTTGATGATTCAGGCAAATCATTCAAGGAAGGAATGGTCGCGCTGAAGGCAAATCGCAGAGCCGAAGCGGGCTCGGCTTTCGATAAATCGGTCGAGACCTTCCTGTTCTCAACACTTGATATTCAACGGGATCCATCTTTACAAGGATGCTACGGCCAGTTGATTGAAACTATATATCGCATTGAACACCCGTCGTCGAATCAACCACAGATTCGCAGTCTCTCTGCTACGTGCGGCTGGAGGTGGGCAACGGCCGACATGCAGTTAGCTGATGAAATAGTCGCGATAGCTAGGCCATCCGGGGTCTCATCTTTAGCAGATGTTCCGCAAGCGGTGTCGGTTATCGCTTTGCCCAATCCAAATACAGGGTTTAATGAGCAAGGCTTTGAGCCATCACCCCTTGACGAACTTGGGAAACTCGAACTTACAGATGAAGAGCTCACCGTAGAAAGCTATAGACTCTCCTCGTCCTCTCGGATCGTTCGAGCACAAGCTGGAGATACTGTAGCAAAGGTGGCAACGCGAAATGGAGCGGATCCTAACGAGGTCGCAAAGTACAACGGTTTACTTCCAAATTCTTCACTCGGTGCAGGTCGTGAGATAAAACTCCCGCGTTATGGCGAAAAACCGACCGCAAGAGTGAACACGATTACTTATGCAAGACCCTTTGTTTGTAGTGGGAATCCTACTGTTCAAAAGTTGCGACTCGGCATGTCGGTTAACGAAACGGCAATTGCTCTTCGCGCAAAGGTCGTGGCACAGAGGAAGCGATATGCTTTTTTCGAAGGCACTAGTGAAGCGATTGTTAGGTCCATTTCGGGTACAAAAGCGATTTTTCTTAGTTTCTATGAAGGAAGGCTGTATCGAATCGCGGTCTACTATGACAATTCCATCAAATGGAACGGGATCGCCGAATTCGAAGCCGCCGTATCCAAGTCACTTAATCTGCCGCAAACCTGGAGAACGGATGCTCTGACCTCGCAACGAGAGTTACTCTGTAAGGACTTTGAACTACAGGTGTCCGAATATACTCGTGGGCATTTTAGTTTACGAATCGATGACATGGATGTTTACAATCAAATGTTCAAAGCGCGGGCTTTACGCCAAGAAAAGCTGATGCGAGAACAAGAAAAACGAAAACAGGCTTTTAAGCCGTGATACAGCCCACGAATCACGACAGATTTTCACGTTAGGTGGCTGAAATTCAGCCACCTAGTGGACGATTTGCAACATTCGCTACGCTCAGGGACATTTTCCCTTTTGCTCGATATATCTTCGCCATGCGGCAGCAGTTGTCGAATATTTTTGAGGTGATGTAGAAAGATTCCGGTTCGGTTTCTGTGGTGGACGAGGCGCGGCCCGCCTTTATTAGCCAGCCGGTCGCGGCGGCGGAATTTATGTCATAGGTCGGCGTCCATTCTTCGTGGAGCGGCGCGAGGCCGTCCTTGTCTTCGACCGCGGCCGCGGCCAGCAACTCGTCAAGCTCGTCTTCGGTCAACGCGGGATCGGTGTCCCAGGCGGTAAGTTTTTTCAGTTTTTCTTGTGCTGTATCGGACATGGTTTTTCTCTCCGTTGGTCTTGTGCGGAAAAAAAGGAACACAGATAAACACCGATGGAGAGGATAAACACAGATCGGATTTTTTAGTTCTTATCCGTGTTTATCTGTGCGCATCCGTGTTCATCTGTGTTCCAAACATCAGAGCTCTAAGACTTGCTCGCGATCAAACACGCAAGGTTGTTCGCCCGCACGACCTTGGCTCCATAAACGTGAAGTCCCTTGACGGCGTCGCCAAAGCGTTTCTCGGGCTTGAACGTTTGCACGTCCAGCACCTGCTCGACGTATGCGGTCGCCACGCGGTGACCGGCGATGATCTTGTATTTCGTGCCCGTGGTGTTCGGGACGTTGTTCGATTTCAGGATGCGGAATCCGGCGGCCTCGCCGACCTCGCCGTTCGACAAAGTGTTGTCCGACCGCGCGGTCCCGGCCTTGATAAAACGCTCGTCCTTGAGCAGCAGGCCATGGAACCACGCCGGTACGATCACGAACCGTCCGTCGATCGGCGTGTCCGCCTCATCCAGCAGCACGCCCAGATCGACGAGATATTCGTACGCATCGTCCTTCGTCGGCACTTTCGGCGTAGTGGTCGAACCGATCTTGTTGCCTGCGGGAACAGCTGCATCCATAACACTTGCAAGGTACGTGTCCGCCACTTCACGCAGTTTCCACGCCGAACGCTTCATCGCCTCGTCCAGCACGTTGACGTTCTGCTGCGCGCGGTCCACGCTGTCTACGTAAAAGTTAAAGTATTTCGATTGATTGATGACGAGCGATAGGTCGCTATCGCTCAGCGTTTGGGGGTCGTCGATGTCGGTGTTCTTTGTATAGTCGCCGATCGTGACATCGCCGATCGAAGCTATCTTGACGGTGTTTCCCGCTTCGCGAATATCGCCTTCGTAATCGCGATTGGCAACGTTTGCCTGCCCGTATACAAGCGATTTTTCCAATGCCGTGAGCAGCCGCGCCGCCCAAACTGTGGGTATAAATGTCAGTGCCATATTTTTTCTGAGTTTCTAGCTTTTAGTTTCCGATTTTCTGGTTGGTCCGTTACCGTTCGCTCAGCACGCGGCGCACTTCGACCCAGTCCAATTTCTGGATCTGTGCCGGCGTCATCCGCGCGAGCGATTCCGCTGAGATAAGCTGCTTTTGCGACGAAGCCCCGGCGCCGCCGTCGATCGAAACGTGCGCACGGCGAACTCCAAATTGATCGGGGTAAGTTTTCCGCAAATGCTGGGTGATCGCCGCCGCGTTCACGACCGCTCCTTCGCTGTCGAATTGGAGCTCGTCTCGAACGGCGGCGAACAGCAGATCGGGCGAAGCGGCGCCCATGGAGGTGAGAGTCTCGACGACCGCATCACGCGCGTCGCGCATTTGCAGCGTACGTTTCAGCTCGTCGTTCTCGGCCCGAAGCCGTTCGGATTCGGGGTTAGGTTGGTTGATTTCCGGTGGAGTTTCCGCGGGTGGACTTCCCGCTTCCGGCTCCGCTATTTGCATCTGTATGTTGTTTTTCGTTTCCATACGGTGCCGAGATTACCCCGACGCTGCAGCCATTGATACAGCCCTTTTGAAGCTGGGAATGATTTGGATGACAGGAATGAAATATCGCGTTTTGGATGATATGCACGATATGCAAAGCAGAAATTAAGACAAAACTTTTGCCCGCGAATAACGCGAATGGACGCGAATAAAAAGAGTTCTTAAATTCGCGCGGATTCGCGTTATTCGCGGGCAAAATTTTTCCTTTCCGTCCTTTACTCCTCGTCCAAACTCTTCGCCCATTTCCAGAACGAATCTTCATACACGAGCCAGCCTAAAATTGTCGGCCCGTCGCCGACGGTCTCGAAAATTCCCTCTTCGCACATTTTGATCAATGTCTGCCGCGAAAGAGGCGGGACGATGATTCGGTGCTTGCGGATCAGCCTTTCTACCTCGGACAGCCGTATTTTTACCTTCGGCTGATAATCCAATGTTTGTTTAATTTTGTCTTTCTTGAAAAAGCCTTGCATATCACTCATATCATTCCTATCGTGCATATCGTTCCTACCTTTCAGAGCCTTGTTTATTCGGCAGCCGTCTTGCTTTAGTCTGCCATCTGAGGGGCAACGGCGGCGAAACTAGAAGTCGAAATAAATCGCTTCTTTATCGCTCGTCTGTTGCATTCTATCAAACAAATGTGTAATATGCAAGATATAGTTTCAAGTATGAAACAGGGAGAAAGGGCATGAGTTTTACAGATTTTGACAAGTTAAAGGCGATCTCGATCGTCAACATTTTTGAGACCGGACGGCCGTTTGGCGACTACTCGGCTCTTGCCGTTCTCAACGACGGAGCGGGAATTTCATACGGCATCAGCCAGTTCACGCACCGTTCGGGAGCTTTGGCGGCGGTCGTTGCGCAATACCTCAAACTGGGCGGACAGATCGGCCGTCCGGTGCTGGAAGAACATCTCGAATTGCTGCGTTCGGCATCGAGCCTGGCGATCGCGATCGGCTCGCAGAACAGGCAGCTCAAATCCGTGCTTCGCGCCGCCGCTGTCACAAGCGAGATGCGCGACGCACAGCATTACATCGCATACAGGCGTTTCCTGCTGCCGGCCGTCGCGGCGTGCGAGGGGTCGGGTTTCACGCTGGCGTTGTCGTTGGCGGTTATCTATGACTCGATCAATCACGGCTCTTGGGAAATGGTCCGCGACCGCGTGCAGATCTCGCCCGCTTCGCGCGACTTTGAAAAACGCTGGATCACGGCTTATGTAAAAGCGCGTCACGACTGGCTTCGAAGCGTTCCTCGTCTCAGGCCAACGGCCTATCGAACGTCCTTCTTTCTTGCGCAGATCATCGCCGATCCGTCTCAAAC
>JABFSB010000474.1 GCA_013140875.1 Acidobacteriota bacterium | reverse complement strand
CGTCGGCGTAATGCACGCCTGTGGCCATGACACGCACGTCGCGATGCTGATGGGAACAGCCGAGCTGCTTGCGGGCATGAAGGACAAGATAAAAGGCACCGTGGTTTTTATTTTTCAACCGGCCGAGGAAGGCCCGCCGGCGGGTGAGGAAGGCGGTGCTCTGCTGATGGTCAAAGAAGGCGTGATGGATAATCCGAAGATCGACGCCATCTTCGGCATCCATATTAATTCGAGCACCGAGATCGGAAAGATCAAATACAAATCCGGCCCTATGATGGCGGCGAGCGACTGGTTCCAGATAAAGATCAAGGGACGCCAGACGCACGGCGCTTATCCGTGGCTCGGGACCGACCCGATCGCGGTCGCTACGCAGATCTACACCGGTCTTCAGATGATCGTCGCCCGCCGATCCGACCTGCCGAAAGCCCCGGTCGTTATTACGGTCGGACGTATCAACGGCGGTGTCAGAGAGAATATAATTCCCGAAGAATTAACGATGGCCGGTACGATCCGAACGCTCGACGCGAACATGCAGAACGACGTTCACGAAAAGATCAGACAGACCGCCAAAAGCATTGCCGAAAGTATGGGAGCAACCGCCGAGGTCACGATCGACCGTAAGGCGCCGATCACCTATAACACGCCTCAGCTTGTCGAAAAGATGCTGCCTTCATTACAAAAGGCCGCGGGTAAGGAGAATGTGATTGCAGCCGAGTGGGTGACCGGGGCCGAGGATTTCGCGTTCTTTCGCGAAAAGGCCCCGGCGTTTTTCTTTTTTGTAGGCGGAATGCCAAAGGGACAAGCTGAAAAAGATGCGCCGCCGCATCATACGCCTGATTTTTTTATCGACGACAGCCGGCTTGACGTTGGCGTTAAGGCTTTTGCGAATATTGTTTTCGATTATCAATAATTGAACATGTACATAAAATGTGCGATTATGTACATTATGAAAGCCGCAAGCACGTCGACCCGCAAGAACAAACATTTCATACTAGATCAGGTGCGCCTGAAGAAAGCACAGAAAGCACTTGGCACTCGAACGGAAACAGAGACGATCGAGGCTGCCCTGGAGCGCGTTGTGACCGAAGCAGTAAGAAACAAGCAAGCCTGGGCGGCGCACGACAGGTTCGTAAGATCAGCAAATAAAGTTTCAGTCCAGGACGTTTTCGGACGTTTAGAGAATCGGTGATTGGCCGGAATAATTTTTGACAGTACGGTCTACATCAATCTGCTCCGAAGCAATGAGTTCGCGGAGCTCTCGCAATTTCGGACAGGTGATGAAACGTCGGGAATAAGTACGCCGCTTTACCTAAGCTCCGTTGTCCTGGAAGAACTGTATGTGGGAGCCGTGGACCAAAACGTTAAGAAACTTATAGCCGGTCTGGAAAAAAGTTTTGGAAAGATAAACCGCCTCGTAACGCCAACTCGGGACGATTGGAGCGTTTCGGGGCAAGTTCTTTGCGGAATAGGGCAGAAGCACGGTTTCGAGTCTGTCAGGCTTGCCAGGATGACAAATGACTGTTTGATTGCGATGAGCGCCTTGCGTAACGGCTTGACGGTCGTCACACACAATGCAAAAGATTTCCGAACCATTGCTTCTTTCCGTCGATTTAATTTCGTGGAAATCTGAGTTTGTTTATCCCGGAATACTCGGCCTGATCTTACGCCTCGATGTGATCGATTTTCACGATAGCTATTAGCTGCCTTTTGAAAAAAACCTCTTTATCTTAAAGAATATACAGATATGGTTTTGCAAGCCCAAAGTTGGTGGGAGTGGCTTTCGAAGCTCGCGGGCGATGTTCAGCGGACGGTGCTTGAGTCGATTACGTCGATGATAACGGGCATATTCGGCCGGTTGCCGTTCCTTCTGGCGGGGCTGATCGTTATCGTTATCTTCTGGCTGTTGTCAAAGGCCGCGAAGAAGCTGTTTCTTCTTTCGACGCGAAAAACAGCCGTGGACGCTCGGCTTCGACTTTTGATCAGTCGTATGTTGGTCGTGATCGTGGTGGGTCTGGGCGTATTGACGGCGTTGACGGTGGTGATTCCTTCCTTCAATTTCGGCAGCCTTATCGCGGGACTCGGTTTTTCATCTTTCGTCGTCGGGTTTGCGACAAAAGATATTCTAAATAATTTCCTGTCAGGCATCCTGATCCTTTGGCAGCGGCCTTTCCATATCGGCGACTATCTTTTCGTCGGAAACAATCAGGGAAAAGTGGAGTATATCGGCGTGCGCGCCACATCGCTGCGAAAGGACGACGGCGAGCTGGTCCTGATCCCGAACGGCGATATGTATTCGACCGCTCTTACCATTCGGGGAAAAGGTGCTAAACGCCGGATGAATATGAAGTTCTGCGTCGGCTATGATGATCCGCTCGAACAGGTAAAAGAGCTGACAAAAACGGCGCTGAACGGGATAGGAGGCATCGTGTCCGACCCACCGCCCCGCGTTCTTGTTTCGGAGCTGATCGCCGAAGGCGTGAACATCACGGTAAATTTCTGGATCAACACGAATGAAAGCAAGCCGCTCGAGGTTTTTGACCACGCGGCAATTGCCATTATCGAGAAACTTGATGAAGCCGGGATCGAGGTGTTTCCGCCAGGATCGATGATCGTCCAGCGGCCGAAAGAAGAGGTTGAAGACGAGGTAGCGGAGCCGAAAAAGAAATCCGATCTATAAGTCCGTTAGCGGTTCGGTTGGCGCGTGGGCCGAATAACCGTCGCGCCGGTACCGCGGAAAAGCGGTGTAAAGATCCATTTGGAGTGGTTCTCGACGCCGTAATAGGCCAGTATCGATTTGCCGCGGCTCTGACTGGCCACGCCGATGAACGGAACGTCGTCCGACGCCGCAAAGTCATCCTCTTCTTCGGCGTCGTCCTTTTCATCTTCGGTTTCCGTATTCAGAATATTGGCAATTGCAACCGTGTATCGATTGTAGTACTGCGCATTCGTCGTCGACGGAAGCACGCCGTTGTTCCACGCCTGAACCCGCTTGGCAAACCTTGCGATCACTTCCGGTTCCGGCTGAATAAGCCGCCAACGGCCGTCCGCACTAAGCGGATCGGTGGCCGATGAAGCACGAAGTATCTGACGTTTTTTTGTACCGTCGGGCTGCCCTTCAAGCAGTTCGTCAATACTTTGCGGCAGCTTTCTTCCCTGGTTATAGACGACGTACTGGTCGATGGCGGCGGCGATCTCTTCGCCGCGCCGGATCGCTTCGAGTTCTTTTTCACGCTGCACGTCCATCTGGATCGACGGGGCCGCCGCCATCAGGACAAACGCGAAGATGGTCATGAAAACCATGACCGCCATCAGCGTCATTCCTTTCTCGTTAGTCGATACCGTCATCATCGTCGATATCTTGTTTAGTGGGCCGGGTGTTGGAATTCGAGTTCGACCCCGGCGGAATATATCGCGGGATATTGTCCGGGATGCCCGGTATTCGCGAATTGGTTCCGGTGGCGGGAACGCCCGGATTCGGGTTGATCGGCGTATAGGTTTCGCGGTTCGGAAAGCCGCCGCGGCCCGGTTGTCCGCCGGGAAACGGCTGTCCACCCGGAAACCCCGGCTGGGTTGAGGCCGTAGGAGCCGGAGGAGTGTAAAGCGGCAGCGTGACGCGGTTGAACTCCAGACTCACGTCCTGAAGAACGGTCTTTTCCACCGAGATGCTGACCAGGCGAAAGCGGCCGCCGACGATATCATTGAGGCGTGCGCTTGTCGGCAACTCTTTGCCCGGCTCCTTGAAATAAGCGGTGTCGTTGTTGGCCCGTTTACGCGCGATCATCCCGATGTACTGGAACGTCGGTTTTGGCGGTGCCTGGATGCTGAGTTGGACCGGCAGCGAATGCTTGGTGCCGTCGGCCGTTTGGGCCATTATCGTACGGCTTCCTTCGTTCCGTATAAGCACGCCGGGTATGTCGGCGGTCATTCGCTGTCCGCTGATGAATGAGCTGGGCAGTTCCTGCTGTTCGAAATAGATCTTCGTGTCCGGCGTAAAGCGATCGCCCGCGATCTCCATTCTAAAGCCGTTCGAGCCGGCATAGACGCTTTGCGGATTTACGGTCGCGATAATGATGTCCGGGGTTGGACTTGGCGATGGCGGCGGAGGTTCCGGCGTACGCGGAGCCGGCGTCTGCGGACAGTTGATCGTGCAAGGTTTTGGCGGCTCGTAGAACGCAAAAATATTTCGGCCCGGATCGGGTGCATCAAAACTGCTCGGTTCGTAAACGACCGGCAGCGTGGTCATATCGAGCATCTGCTGATCGACCGAAGGCATCTCGGGAGCATTGGGATTTGATTGGGCCGTCGTACCTTTTTTCGGTGACGGCGAAGGCTTAACCGCTATTTGCGTCGAACCGCCGCCGAATATGCCGCGGCCGAACGCAAAAAAAAGCACGATCAAACATGCGGCACCGAGCGCGATTGCGGCAATCAGCTTATTCCGTTCGCTCTTAGTTTTTCCCTCAAAAAGTTTCATTACCAAAATTACTATCCGCGCGAAATTACTGCTGGACGCTATCCACCGGGGCCGGGGCCGCGTTCGGCCTTCTAAAATATGCCGCCATTTCAAGCTTCAGGCTGACGACCGAGCCGTGCGTTTTGCCGCGCGAGCTGTTGGGCAAACCTCCTTGGCCGGCCGGCTGAACGCTCATCGAGTTTGAAGGAATTCCGGCAGGGTAATTTGTAGTCAGATCGCCGCCCGACGGATTGGAAGCCTGCGTCGCTCCGTCCGGCTTTTCCTGCTGGGAGTCGGATGGCTCGAGTTCGACCGCACTGATCACGACGAACTCGCTTCCGGTCTCGATCTCACGAATAAAACGGCGAAGGTTCGTATAAGGCCCTTCGACCGTCATGCTGACGTAAACGCCCGGAAAGAAGCTGCGGAACTTCGATTTGCCGCCGCGTTCCTCGCCGTCCTTCTCTTTGCCATCGTCCAGGATCTCAAGCGGTGCATAATCGGGCCCGGTCGAGTTGACCAATCCGTAGCTTGCGATCAAACCGTTGATCTTTTGATAGAGGGCCGTGCGTCCGTTCGTTGGAACCGGCAAGTACCGAGACTCAAAATCGCTGACACTGGTGAGCAATTTGGCCACCTGCGTTTCGACATTCGACATGTTGCCGTATTTTTCCTTCGCCGAAGCCAGGTCCTTTTCCAAACGGTCGAGCCTCGTTCTGTTGTTCTCAAGCTCACGGTTCGACGGCACGACAAAGAACGCATAGAGCAGAACGGCTCCCAGCACGGCAAGCATGCCCGCTCCGAGAACGCCGATCTCGACCGGCCCGAACATACCGCCGTAAACTTTTCGCGGACGATTTTTGGGAGCAATGTCGATAAGATGCTCTTTTTCGATCACGATCGTCTCGTTTTCGGTGAGCATGACCGTGCGGTCGGCTTCGTCGATAACTACGGTCGGGTCTAAAGCCTCGCCGTATTCATTTCGCAATATTACCGGTTCCTGATCCTCGGGCTGACCCGGCAGATTCTTATTCAGGTTTTGATCGCTCATTGCGCACCTCCCGTTGAACTCTGGGCAATGTCGCCGGCCGGGGTCGAAACCGCGTACGATTGGGTGTAGATCAGGTGGAGCGAATACTCGGTATAAGTGATGCGTTCGGTCTTTTGCAGGTCCTGGCCGCGAAGTTCGGCCTGGAACCGGCCGGAGTTGTTCATACTGTCGATCATCGACATTACCGCGGCGTAATCGCGGCTGAGGACGGCGAAATTTATCTCGGCCTTGACCTCGTCACGGTCTTTGTAAACATTCTCGACTGCAATCCGCGAGGCACTTACGCTTCCGGGCATCACTGACTCAAGGTCGGCGAACAGGCGCGACCAGCCGAACGATTTGTTCGCGACCAGTTTATGCGACGCGACCAGCAATTCACGCTGCTGCGGCGTCAACTGCTGCTGGACCTTCTCACCTTCGCCTTTAAGTCTATTTACCTCGGTCTCGATCTCTTTAGCCTGGGTCGTAAGCCGGGTGTTCTGTGCGGAATTCTGTCTCAGTTTAGCGAGGAAGAAGATGCCCGCCACGCTCGCAAGCCCGATCATCAAAAACGACAAAAGGTAGGGCGTTGTCCGGTTCCGAAACGGGTTACTGCTTAGATTTAGTTTGGTTATCACGATTATTAATACAGGCCGGATTGTTTTTGCCGATCTGACAACAAGGCCCGGATTTTATCAGAAATCACGTGCAAAGTCTTTCACGGGAGCGATGTCGAAAAGTTGCAAATGTTATTCGTCACGCGGCTTTAGCTGACGGTCCATATCACCGGCGTCCACGGCGCCGTAGATGCAAACCCGATTGCGCCCGTCCCTTTTTGCCCGGTAAAGGGCCGAATCCGCCATTTCGACAAGCTCGATCGGATCGCTCGAATCATCCGGAAATGCTGCAATACCGATACTTATCGTCACATGGTGCGTTTCGTTCGGTTTTCCCTGGCGCACGATGCTGAACTCGCGGGCCTCGATCTCGTTCCTTATACGTTCGCTCGCGACCATGGCCTGGGCTATTTCGGCATCGAGCAAAAACGCGGCAAATTCTTCGCCGCCGAACCTCGCGGCCGCGTCGCCGCTGCGAAGGCACTTGATGATGCTGTCTCCGATCTCTTCCAGCGTTTTGCTGCCGGTTAGATGCCCGTAAGTGTCGTTTACGTTCTTAAAATGATCGATGTCCATCATAAGTACGCAGAACGGACGGTCACCGAGCTTGGCCCGCTCGGCCTCACGTCTTAACTCGGAAAAGAACGAACGGCTTGAAAGCAGTCCGGTCAGGTCGTCGTGCGAGATAAGCCGGTGAATGAGCCGCTGGTACTCGCGGTCGATCTCATCGAGCAGGTCGAAACGCAGTATTTGTTCACCGATCGAGATCTTGTCGCCATTTTGCAGCACTTCCTCCCGCACGCGTTCGCCGTTGAGAAGAGTGCCGTTACGCGACCCAAAGTCCTTCAGCGTATACACGATCTCCCCGGTCGCCGGGTCGGCCGACGTCACGATCATTGCATGTCGGCGCGAAACTTTTTGATCATTGACACGCACATCCGCCCCGATCTCGCGGCCGAGAATAACCATTTCGCGCTCGAGCGGAATAGGCACGGCGATCAGGTCACCCGATAAAAATACAAGGGTCGGACGCCGGTCTCTGTCTTGACGCACTGGTTTCTGCATAAACGAAAAAGGAGGAGCTTATCTGAGGCAAACGGCGGAGCGCAATGACTCAATCATCTAGAATAGCTTATACTTAATAGAAATTTCCAGCGTTTTTTACCCGCCGCACCGCATGAAGGTCCTGATCGTAAAACTTGGCAGCATTGGCGATATTGTTCACACGCTGCCGGTTCTCGCCGCCGTGAGAAGGGCGTTGCCGGAAGCCGGGATCAGCTGGGTCGTCGAAAAACGATCGGCCGAGATACTTCGCGGATACGATATGATCGACCGGCTTATCGAGGTTGACACGCGAATGTTGAGG
>JABFSB010000558.1 GCA_013140875.1 Acidobacteriota bacterium | reverse complement strand
ATGATAACCCCGATCTTCACGAAGAAGATACGTTGGTTGCGGGTGCCGGTTTGTGCGATCCGGAGGCGGTCGAGACGCTTGTAAACGACGGAACGAAGTACATTAAGCAGCTGATTGATTGGGGAATCGAATTCGATAAAGAGGGCGACAAGCTGTTGATGGGACAGGAAGCAGCTCATTCGCGTCGGCGGATTCTTCACGCTCACGGCGACTCGACCGGCGCCGAGTTTGTCCGATCTTTAATGGCCCGGGCGGCGGCCGAAAACCGCATCAATCTCACGCCGTTTGCAAATACCGAAAGCCTGATAATTTCCGATGGCCGCTGTGTCGGTGTGCGCTTTCTCGACCCAGTTCTGCGGGGACCGCGAGAGATTTTTGCCAAGGCGGTGATCATGTGCACGGGCGGTGCCGGGCAGCTTTATCAGCACACGACGAACCCGCCGGTTGCGACCGGCGACGGTATGGCAATGGCCTATTTTGCAGGTGCCGAGATGGCGGACATGGAGTTCGTTCAATTTCACCCGACCGCACTGAGCCTTGAGAACGCGCCGCGATTTTTGCTGACCGAGGCAATGCGCGGCGAAGGCGGGATTTTGAGAAACAAGTTCGGCGAGCGTTTTATGCCAAACTATGACGAGCGCTTTGAGCTGGCGCCGCGCGATATCGTTTCGCGGTCGATAGTCGCGGAAATGCGCCGCACCGGAACGCGCGAAGTTTATTTGGACATGACCTCGAAGGACGAGGAATTCCTAAAGCATCGCTTCCCTAAGATCTATGAAACGTGCAAGGCGTTCGGCCTGAACATCGCGACCGACATGCTGCCGGTTTCGCCCGCGTCGCACTATTGTATGGGCGGTATCCGCACCGATCTGCACGGCCGATCTTCCTTGCCTGGGCTTTATGCGGCGGGCGAAGTTACCTGTACCGGCGTGCATGGCGCTAACCGGCTGGCGTCGAATTCATTGTTAGAAGGGCTTGTTTTTGGAGCACGGTCGGGCGACGCGGCCGCTTCGGATAGCCTCAAGTCCCAAGTCTCAAGTCCCAGGTCCAAGGAACAAGGCCCAGGGTCCGATTCTCGATCAGCCGAGATATCGACCGCCGTTAAAAAGCGCGTGAAACGTGTGATGTGGGAACGAGTTGGGATACTGCGAGACAAGGATTCTTTGACACGAGCTACGACAGAATTCGAGCAGATCTCCGCATCGAACCTCAGCACTTCTTCGCGGAATTTCGTTACGCTTGCGTTGCTTGTGTCGAAAGCAGCGTTGTGGCGCGAGGAATCGCGCGGCGGGCATTACCGGACCGACTTTCCCGACCAGGCAGAAGAATGGCGGGTGCATTCGGTGCAGAAACTAGGTGAATCGATCTCCTCGGCTAACCGTATCGATCCCGACAGTGCGTCCGCGGCTGGAACGTGAGGGCGTAGAATCGTTTTCATTCGTTCTTTTCTTCTTGTTCATCTTCGTCCGTGGTTGGATTTAAAAAGAAAACCACGAAAGACGATGAATAAGAAGAAATAGGAAGGAAGAAATGTTGACGACCGCTGATTCTGACAAAGGCGGCCTGATTGCGTTATACTCTCGTCAAATCACATACCTAATTTCCCCTATAAGGGTTAGTAAAATTCTATGTCCTCGAATGCTACAACTTTGAACCTGGCGTCTATCGTCACGCACCACGCCAAGCTGTCTCCGCAAAATGAAGCGATCGTTTGGAACGATGTTCGCCTGACCTATGGACAGCTCGACTCGATGTCGAACAAGGTCGCGAACGCGTTGGTTGAAATGGGAATCGGACATGGTGACAAAGTGGCGCTGGACTGTCCGAATCTGCCTTATTTTCCGGTCGTTTATTACGGAATTATGAAGGCCGGAGCGGCGGTGGTGCCGACGTGCGTTTTGTTTACGCCGCGTGAGATCGAGTATCAGCTTCGCGATTCCGACGCGAAGGCAATATTTGCGTTCGAAGGCACGCCGGAACTGCCGATCGGCGCATCGTGTAAGGCGGCGTTCGACAAAGTTGCTTCATGCGAGCATCTTGTCGTCCTGCCGCATGAGTTAATGGGTACGTCGCCATTTCCCGAACATAAAACCCTGCCGCAGTTGATTGCGACGCAGCCCGATACATTCGAAATTTATCCGACCGAGCCGAACGACACGTGCGCGATCCTTTACACATCAGGCACAACGGGCCAGCCAAAAGGCGCCGAGCTGACGCATCTTAACCTTTACTCGAATGTGACGACGACTTATTTGATCCACTTGCCGGTGCTCGATTTTACCGACGGAAAACAAAAGACCGTGCTGATCACCCTGCCGTTGTTCCACACGACCGGCCAGACGGTGCAGATGAACACGAACATTTACGGCGGTAACCGCGTTGTGCTGCTGCCGCGATTCGATCCAAAATCAACGCTGGACACGATGGTCGCCGAGAAAGTGAATTTTTGGGTGGGCGTGCCGACGATGTATTGGGCGTTGCTAAAGTATGCAGATGAGACGGGTTATGACATCGGCAAAGTGGCCGAAAACATGAAGGTCTGTACGTCCGGCGGCGCGCCGATGCCGGTCGAGGTGATGAAGGAATTCGAGGCGAAGTTCAAGGTCCGCGTGATGGAAGGATACGGCCTCTCGGAAACCTCGCCGCTTGCAACATTTAACCACTTCGAAAAGCCTTCGAAACCGGGCAGCGTCGGGCAGGCAATCTTCGGTGTCGATGTTCGCTGTTTTGATGAGAACGACCGTGAAGTTCCGCGCGGTGAGCGCGGTGAGGTGGTAATCCGCGGGACCAACGTGATGAAGGGCTATCATAATCGGCCCGAAGCCACGGCCGAGGCGTTTCGCAATGGCTGGTTTCACAGCGGCGATATTGGGATAATGGATGACGAGGGATATCTTTCGATAGTCGACCGGAAAAAAGACATGATCCTTCGCGGCGGATACAATATCTATCCGCGTGAGCTGGAAGAGATAATAATGACGCATCCGGACGTTTCGCTTGTGGCGGTGATCGGCATACCGGATGAAAAAATGGGCGAAGAGGTCAAGGCCGTCGTTGTCCTGAAAGACGGCGTGCAATTAACCGGTGAAGATTTTATCGGCTGGTGCAAGACTCAGTTTGCCGCGAACAAGTATCCGCGACACGTCGAGTTTCGTGACGCGCTGCCGATAGGCAATACGGGGAAAATTTCGAAACTGATGCTTCGGGAAGAGATCAAGTAAATTGCGCTCGGCTCTCCTCCTATTTTCCTCTTATTCATCTTTTTCTGTGGTTTGGTTTTTGCCGCGGAAGAAGAGGATCCGCCCGGACCAATGTGGTAAACGGTAGATTTAATGTTCAGGATAAAGTTGTTTGTAATAATCGCCGGCGGGATCTTGGGTCTTGCCGGTTGTTTCGATTCGGGGCCGAAGAAATTTGTGATCGCCGACAGCAAGGCGTACGAAGCGTCGTTGTTCCGCCAAAACTGTGCCATCTGCCACGGGCCCGAGGCGATGGGCCGCACGCTTGAGGATGGCCGAGTAGTGCCAAATCTCCGCGAAGGTCCGTACAAATATGCCACCGACGAGCAAATCTACGACCACATTGCCAATGGCGGCAATGGAATGGTGCCGTTCAGAAATCAATTGACCGAGCGTGAGATAAGGTTGATGGTCGGGTTTGTAAAGCGCGATCTGCGCGGGAAATAAACCTTGTGCCGAAATACCAATTCTTGGTATAACTTACCTATGGCTAAAAATACTTCAATATTATTAGGCGATCATTTCGACAGTTTTATTGGCAAACAGATTAGAAGCGGACGTTATACTTCGGCCAGCGAGATCATCCGCGAGGCACTAAGAAGGTTTGAGAAAGAGGAGCAAACCGTGGAGCTTCTTGAGCTGCTTGAAGAAGGCGAACGGTCAGGGTTTATCGATTTCAATCCTGAAGAAAATCTGGCGGAACTTCATAAAGATCACCTCAAAAAGTGAAATACAGATTTTCGGGGAAAGCCCGTACCGATATAAATTCCATTTGGCGGTACACTTTTGAGCATTGGTCGCTGGAACAAGCTGACAAGTATTACAACCAAATCATCGCTGAGATTAAAGCTCTTTCGGAGAATCCCGACCGGGGAAGAGATTTTTACGGTCGCGGAAGGAAATATAAATTCTCTCAAGTGGAGTCTCATCTTATCTTTTATCGGGAAGTATCGTCGTCAGAGATCGAAGTCATTCGAATACTTCACAAGAGAATGTATATCATTAACCGGCTTTCGGAATAGCTTTTGAATTATGAAAATCCTTATCACCGGGGCAAGCGGCCTGATCGGAAAGGCGTTGCAGAAGTCCTTTACGGAAAAAGGCTATGAGATGCTGCTTGCGTCGCGCGGCGAGCCGAAAGATGCGAACCAGATCAAGTGGAGCGCCGACACTGGTTTTGAGGATGCTGATCTGCCACGGCTGGAAGTGCTGGATGCAGTCATTCACCTAGCCGGCGAAAACATCGGCGGCGGGCTGCGTTGGAGCGAGGAAAAGAAAAAGGCGATCCGCGATAGCCGCGTATTCGGAACGCGGACGATGATCGAAGCATTCGCTCGTCTTGAGAAAAAGCCGAAGGTGTTTATCTCAGGCTCGGCCGTTGGTTTTTATGGCGATCGCGGCGACCAGGAGATGACGGAAACCAGTCCGGCGGGCGACACTTTTCTCGCTGGAGTTTGCAAGGAATGGGAAGCCGAATCGCGGCGGGCGGAAGACATGGGCATCCGCACAGTACTGCTGCGAACCGGAATCGTCTTGTCGAAAGACGGCGGCGCGCTTGCAACGATGCTGACTCCATTCAAACTCGGCGTAGGCGGCGTAGTCGGCAGCGGCAAACAGTGGATGAGCTGGGTTTCGCTCGATGATGTGGTCGGGATCGTAAATTACGCCCTTGAAAACGAAAGCCTGCGCGGAGCCGTAAATGTCACCTCGCCTAACCCGGCTACAAACGAAGTATTCACAAAAACGCTCGGCAGCGTTTTGTATCGTCCGACGATCCTTCCGTTGCCTGAGTTCGCCGTGAATCTCGTATTCGGCGAAATGGGCGACGCGTTGCTGCTGGATTCAACACGTGTTGTGCCGAAGCGTCTGGCAGACGCCGGTTATCAGTTTCAATACACAGAATTAAAATCTGCTTTGGAGCATGCGGTTAAATAAACAATGAGTTTTATTAAAAGTTTGTTCGGAAAGGACGAAGAAATAGAGTCGTACGAAGATTTTTGGAACTGGTTTCGAAAACACGAGAAGACCTTTTTCAAGGTAGTTAAAAATCGAGGGAATATCGACCGGGATTTCTTCGATAAGGTCAGCCCAAAGCTGAATCAGTTAGGGGAAGACTTATTTCTTTTAACCGGCATGTGCGAAGAAAACACGGCCGAACTAATAATCACGCCGGATGGTAATTTAAAGAAGATCTATCTTGCTGAGGAAATAGTTGCGGCGGCCCCGAATATCGATGGTTGGAGATTCACGGCCCTCAAACAGGAAGAAAAAATAGACTTTGGACTGTCTATGGCCGGCTTAGAGTTCACCGACGACAATTTGTACTTTGTTCCAAACGAGACTTGGGATTACCCGGACGAAATCGACATTACCATTCTCCACGATAGCCTGAGTGATGAGAGCCGACCTGCGATTACGAATGGCATTTATATTTTTCTGGACAATTATCTTGGGGAGCTAGCGTTTGCAACTATCATCGATAATCTTGATATAGAAAACGGCGCCCACTTAAAAGAAAAGCGGAGACCAATAAGCGAACTCAAGCCATACTTGGCAACGCGCGTCAAGGCTTTTGCGGAGAAGTATGAAGGCTCCAGATATGACACGGAGAACGACGCTTACGCAAGCTTTGAGGCTGAAACAAAAGACAATTTTCCGATCGTTGGGATAATAAATACAAGCTTGCTTAACTGGGACCGAAAGGCTTCGCATCCATGGGTGATGGTTGTGCGGATCGCGTTTGACGGACGTTCCAACAATGGATTGGCCGACAATGAAACCTATGAGTTTCTAGACAAAATTGAGGACGATATCACGCGCGAGCTAAAGGATTATGACGGGTACCTCAATGTCGGAAGACAGACGGGTGACAATAAACGCCATATTTACTTTGCTTGTAAAGACGTGCGAAAACCGTCGAAAGTACTCGATGGAGTTGGAAAACGTTACGCCGAAAAGGTAGAGATTGAATTCGACATCTACAAGGACAAGTATTGGCGCACGTTTGACCGTTTTAGCTCAGCCGATAAGGACGTGCCAGTTAACTGAAGACAAGGTTTTAGAATAATGCCGCGGCTTTTGAGAGTTGATTCTGCCGACCCTACGTTTATGGAACTCGTACGCCATCTCGACGCGGAGCTTGCGATCCGCGACGGGAGCGATCATGCCTATTACGCTCAGTTTAATAGGATCGAAAGTATCAAGTACGTTGTGGTGGCATATGATTACGATAAAGCGGTTGCGTGTGGGGCGATCAAGGAGTTTGAGGCGGGATCGATGCCCGGGGCAATCGAGGTGAAGCGAATGTACACGTTGCCAGAAAGCCGTGGAAAGGGAATTGCGGCCGAGGTTTTGGCGGAACTTGAAAGATGGTCGGCCGAGCTTTCATTCGACAGGTGCGTGCTTGAAACCGGATTAAAACAGCCCGAGGCGATACGGCTTTATAAGAAGAGCGGCTATGTGCGAATCCCGAATTACGGTCAGTATGTCGGGATGGATAACAGCGTGTGTTTTGAAAAAAAGCTCTCGCTAAGTAACGGCCCAGAGTATTGGCCGGCTTGGGGCAGCGTCGGATTCGAACGGGGCGATTTGTAAGTTTAGAATGTATTTGCCGTCCGCGACTTCGCTCGGCACGTAAATAAGCTCGGTTATCGTGCTGTTGATTCGAGTTTGACCTCCGGCCTCGAAACTGCCTTCCTCTACATTCCAAAATATCCGATGATTTATCAGCTTTCCCTCGTCGAAGATCCGGTCGATGGATGGAACGTCGGCGAGCAAGTGATTAAAGCCCCGCTCGACGATATATCGCATTGCATCGGCCGAGAAGTACGGTGGGATGTTCGTCTCGCCGTATTCATTTGTAAGTTTGCTGCCATCGTTTGGGATCGTGCGGACGATCAAAGCTGTAATATTACCGTGTTCGAAGAGGTCGGTCTCTGCCGCTCGCGGTTCTGACATGGTCGATTGGAGTTGCGTTCGGGTTATCACTCTTTCGCCGTCGATCTCTTCGGGTGAGACTGAAATAAGTTGGGCGGATAGAAACACATCTTGCAGACAATCACGGATTGAGATGCGCTCGTGCGTGATGTGGCCGACGCACTCGGTGTGCGTGCCATTGCAATGCGGGATGAACGTGTACTGCTCAAAATTAATGCTGCCGCCTTGTCGTGTGTCGCCAATCAGCGAACCGGCACGCACGGGTTCGGATGTCGCATTTTCCACACCATATGCGTTC
>JABFSB010000248.1 GCA_013140875.1 Acidobacteriota bacterium | reverse complement strand
CGTTGACGCTCCTCGATTAAAAAGAAATCGACGGCGCCGAAAAACCGACCGCGGCATTTGCAGACTGAAACAGTAGTCATATAATCAGTCTGCTTTAAAATAGCGTGAGGAGAGGAATTTCATGCATTACTCCAGCAAGCTATCGCTTATTGTCTTGTTGATCTTGACCGCGTCTATTACCGCTACGGCCGATGCTGTGACCGATTGGAACACTAAAGCCTGCGAAATTGTCAGCGACGCGGGTTTAGCAACTCCACCGGCGAATCGCGTTATGGCGATCATGCACACGGCAATGTACGAAGCGGCAAATGCTATTACAAAACGGTATCCGACGAGCGGATTGAAAATAGACGCTGCTTCGGGAGCTTCGATCGATGCGGCCATTGCGGCGGCAAGTCGCACGACGTTGTTGAAACTCGTACCCTCGCAGCAAGCGAAAATCGAGTCCATCTATCAGGCGGTGTTGGCTAAGATAGGGGATGGACAGCCGAAGACGGATGGCCTTGTCGTTGGCGTAAAGGCCGCTGAGATCGTTATGTCCATGCGCTCCGCTGACGGAGCAATGGTCGGCGAGACATACCGGCCTTACACAATTGCCGGCGTTTACGTGCCCACGATCATACCGGCCGTTCCGCAATGGCCGCAACGAAAGCCATGGCTGATGACAAGTGCCTCCCAGTTCCGGCCCGGCCCCCCGCCAAAGCTCACCAGTGAGTTGTGGGCTCGGGACTACAATGAAGTGAAGACATTTGGCGGCAAGGACAGCTTACGTCGTTCCAATGAGCAAACCGAGATTGCACGCTTTTGGGAAGCCACGGGACCGGCAATTTATCATGGCATCGTGCGGTCTGTTGCCGACATGCCCGGACGCGACGTAACGAATAACGCCCGTCTCTTCATGGCCGTTACCCAGGCCACGGACGATGCGATGGTCGCAGTTTTCGACGCCAAGTATCACTACAACTTCTGGCGGCCCATCACCGCGATCCGCAACGGCGATATCGATGGCAATGACGCCACCGAGCGGGAGGCGGCGTGGCGGCCATTCATCGAAACCCCGATGCACCCTGAGTATCCTTGTGCTCACTGCATTGTCTCCGGCGCGGTCGGCACTGTTCTGCAGGCGGAAATCGGAAACGGAACGATGCCCACTCTAAAGACTTCCAGCCCCACCGCAAACGGTGCCATCCACAGTTGGCCGAAGGTAGAAGACTTTATGCAAGAGGTAGCGAACGGCCGTATCTACGACGGCGTGCATTACCGCAACTCGACCGAAGTCGGTACCGCGATGGGCAGACAGATCGGTGAGCTGGCGGCGGCGAAATATGTTAAGCCCATCCGATAAGTTGTAGGCGTCGTTCATTGAACACAGAGTTGAAATATGAAGCCTCGCGGACAAGGCCCAAGAGACGTCGATGAATATATTGCGATGTTCCCGGACGACGTGCAAAAGATCCTCAAGAAGATCCGCGCTCTCGTACGCAAAACCGTACCGAAGGCGGAAGAATCTATCAGCTACCAGATTCCGGCGTATCGGCTTAACGGGATACTGATCTATTTCGCGGCCTTCAAAAATCACGTCAGCGTTTATCCAGCGCCGAGAGGCCAAGCGGAATTCAGGGCCGAACTTTCGACCTACAAAGGCGGAAAGGGCACGGTTCAGTTTCCGATCGGCGAACCAATTCCCTACGATCTGATAGCGAGGATCATTAAGTTTAGGGCCGATAAGCTCAAGTAAGCGTCACCGACACTCTTACCCAACTATTACAATTCCCCGTCGCCGACCTGTTACTCTAAAGGTGTCCTCATTCTTCGATAAAAGGGATTCTCAATGCAAAATGTCGTCACGTACTCAGGAACGGGTGTGAACTGGAAAAACTTGACAAGCCTTGCGGCCGTTCACCTTTTAGCGCTTCCAGCAATTTTCACTTTTAGCTGGCCCAATTTGGCGGCTTTTATCCTTACTTATTGGATCGTCGGGAGTTTGGGCGTTGGGCTGGGTTTCCATCGCTTACTAACGCACCGCAGTTTCAAGGCACCGAAGTGGCTCGAATACACTTTGACTATCCTGGGAACGATGTCGATGCAGGATTCACCTGACAAATGGGTGGCGACTCACCGTATTCATCATTCATTTGTCGAAACCGAAAAAGACCCACATTCGACCCGTTTGGGGTTTTGGTGGGCACAGATCGGGTGGACACTTTGGGGAACGGCACAGGACCACGATGAAAAAACGCTAAAACGCTACGTGCCCGACCTGCTTAAAGATAAAGGTCACGTGTTGATCGCGCGATATTATCTGTTGCCGAATATTATTCTCGCCGGAATTTTTTTCGCTATCGGCGGATGGCAGATGATCGTCTGGGGAATTTTTGCGCGAACAGTTGTTTGTTGGCACTCCACTTGGTTCGTGAATTCGCTTTCGCACATCTACGGCTCGCGCCCGCACGAGACGACGGACGATTCGACCAACAACTGGTTCGTCGCTCTGTTGACGTTTGGCGAAGGCTGGCACAACAATCATCATGCTTTTCCAACATCGGCACGACACGGTCTTCGCTGGTATCAGTTCGATATGAACTGGATCACCATCCGCATTTTCGAAAAGCTGGGTTGGGCAAAACAGATCAAGACGCCGGAGATAAAGCAGGCCGCTTCAATCGTCAAGACATTGAAACAACCGGCGTAAAGTATTAGTATGCCGGGGAACGGGTTAACGCATATGGCCGCCGATCCGCAAACATACACCGAATTTTGGGATTTTTATGTGCAGGAGCACAGCAAACCCCTGACACGATTGCTCCACCTGATCGGCACGACGATCGGTCTTGCCCTTCTTGTTTACTTCATCGCAACCGGCCGCTGGTACTTCTTCCCTTTTTTCTTTGTCGTGGGTTACGCGTTCGCGTGGTTCGCGCATTTTGTTGTCGAAAAGAATCGTCCCGCGACGTTCAAACATCCTTTCTGGTCGTTCATCAGCGATTTTAAGATGATCTGGTACATGATTACCGGCCGCATGGCCCGCGAGGTCGAACGAACAAAAACAAGATCGTCACAGCCTGAACTTTGAAGGAGGTATCAACTTATGCTTTTGGCCAGAAACTGGTGGATGTTTCTCTTCCGAGGCGTTCTTGCGCTTGTTTTTGGAGTTGCTGCCCTGTTCTTTCCGGCGGCGGCTTTTCTCTCGCTCGTGCTCGTCTTTGGAGCGTTTGCCCTGGTCGACGGCATTTTTGCCTTGATCTCCGCATTCACATCTAACGTAAAGAGCGAAAACTGGTGGTGGTTGATCCTGGAAGGCGCGGTTGGAGTTTTGATCGGGGTTCTTACGCTGATCCAGCCCGCGGCGATGGGCGAAGCGTGGCTGATCCTGATCGCGGCGTGGGCGGTTGTTACCGGAATTTTCGAGATAATTACGGCAGTTCGGCTGCGAAAAGTTATAACGGGCGAACTGTGGCTGATACTGGGCGGTCTTGTTTCCGTGGCTTTCGGCGTACTGGTTTTGATCAATCCGGCATCCGGAGCTTTCGCCATCGGATTTATTATCGGTGCTTACGCGATACTCTTCGGCGTAATGTTCATCATGCTCGCTTTGAACCTACGAAAATTCAAGAACTCGGCTGTAACCTAAGTCGACAGTCGCTGCGCGATCAATTCCAGCGACCGATTGTAACGGTAACCGATGCTGAAATGTCCGTCGTCGAATTCTTCGTGAATATGATCGATGCCGTGGCTGTTTAATCTTTTTGACAATATTTTGGCTCCCAGGTCGAGTGCAAATTCGTCTCGCGTTCCGGCGTCTAAATAAAGCAATTTAAGGCTTTGCAGGTTCTCCACATGCTTTTCCACAAGCCTGACCGGGTCGTGCTCGAGCCATCGGGCCCAGACATCAGGCCGCATCTCGCCGGTTTCGAGATCGAACGGCAGATCGAATGACGTGCCGTCGGGCGAATAGCACGCCGACATGCCGATCGTGTTCAATGCGGCGAAATCGTCCTTGCCTTTCTTTTCCGCAGCCCAGAATTTTTTCATAAACGCCGAAGGATCGCCCTTGATAGCGCGAAATGCCTTCGCGAAATCGCTCGGGTAGCAATGTTCGAAATAAGCGTCGCCCGCATGTGAGCAAGCGAGGCCGAAAAGGTCCGCGTGACGCAGGGCCATGATTAATGAGCCGTAGCCGCCGGAAGATATGCCCATTACGGCGCGGGTATTATTGTCGGCCCGCGTTCGAAAATTTTCATCGACAAACGTCACGATCTCCTTCGTCAGGTAATCCTCGTAATTCCCCGTCGCCGTCGAGTTTATGTATTGCGAGCCGCCGTAGTATGTGAAGCAATTCGGCATGACGGCGATCATCGGGCGAATCGTACCCGCGGCGATCAAACTATCCAGACGCTGATGCAGGTTCGGTGTAAAGGCACTGTCGTTGAGCAGCATTTTGCCGCGACCGGTAAATCCGGTCAGACAGTAAACCGACGGATAATGCTCGTTCGATTCGCCGTAGCCGGGCGGCAGATAGACAAAAAGTTCGCGAACGTGTGCGTCGCCAAGCGGATTGCCTTTTAGTATTTCGCTCTCGTGAATTACCCGAACAATTGAACCGCCGCCGTCTTCTTCCGTGATTACTGTGTGCATTTGAGCCTGATTATAGCTTAGAATTTCCCTACTATGTTTGCCGGCGAAATTGTCAACGTAAACCCGAATAATCTAAACACGACCATTGAGTTTCTGACGGCGATGATCACGCCGGCCCTTTTAATTTCGGCAACGGGTTCGCTTGTGCTTTCGACGTCGACGCGGCTGGGGCGCGTTGTCGATCGTGTAAGAGCGTTGGAAATACGCTTAGGTGAACTGATCTATGCCGAAGAAAAATCCGAAGTGCCGCTTTATGAAAAGCGCGTTGAGGTTATAGTCGATCTGCTCGACAAAGTGACCAGCCGATCCCGCCTGCTGCAGCGGGCTATGGGTACATTTTATTACGGTCTCGGTTTTTTCATTTTGACAAGCGTGACGATCGCCATCGTGGGTATTTTCGATATCTACAAATGGCTGCCGATTCCGGTCGGGATTGTCGGGATAATGTTTTTATTCTACGGCAGTCTATTGATGCTGCGCGAAACACGGATGGCGACGGCGACGATAAATGCCGAAATGGATTTTACGTGGGAATTGGCCCGACGGCTGTCGCCGAGCGAAGTAGCGAGCAAGTATAAGAAATTGGAGACAGGTGAGTTCAAATCAAAACCCAAAGTATCTAACACTCTTGGCGGAGAATAAGCTTGAGGAGCGCGTAACCGCGCTTGAGGAAATGCTCCGCTCCTGCACGGTCTGCCCGAAAGACTGCGGCAACGATCGGCTGAACGACGAGATTGCCGCGTGTTATTCCGGCCGCCTGCCGATCGTATCTTCTTACACGGCGCATTTTGGCGAAGAGCCGTGCCTGTCGGGCACGCACGGTGCCGGGAATATTTTTTTCGGCAACTGCAACCTTCGCTGCGTTTATTGCCAGAATTATCAAATCTCACAGACGTGGAAAACTCAGAAAAAAAACGAAGTTACGCATCAGCGGCTGGCCGAGATGATGTTGGAACTGCAATCGAAAGGCTGTCATAACATCGGCTTTGTCTCGCCGACGCATTTCGCACCGCAGATGGCGAGGGCGATTTTGGTCGCGGCTGAAAAAGGTTTGCGGCTGCCGATCGTTTACAACACCAACGCGTATGATTCGGTCGAGGTTTTGAAATTGCTCGATGGCATCGTCGATATTTATCTTCCAGATCTGAAATATGCTGACTCAGATGCCGGATTTCAGTATTCGAAAGTTCGCGATTATAAGGAACACGCCCGGGCCGCGATAAAAGAAATGCACCGACAGATGGGCGACGAACTGGTTTTCAGTGAAGACGGTCTGCTCAAACGCGGCCTTCTCATTCGCCTGCTCGTCCTGCCAAATGATATCGCCGGGATCGAAGAAAATCTTCGCTGGATACGCGACGAGCTTTCCCCCAAAACAGCGATCTCTTTAATGGCCCAATACTACGCAACCAACAAAGCTTCCACCGACGAGCGCTATATCCTATTGTCCCGCCGCATCTCCGAAGCCGAATGGCTCCAGGCCCTGTCACTTTTGGAAGACCTAGGAATGGAAGAAGGCTTTATGCAGGAATTCGAATCGGCCTCGCTGTATTATCGTCCGGATTTCACCGATGCGGACAAGCCATTTCGTGATATTCGTGATTTTCAATAACAAAGATTGCTATTCATGCTAATGTATGTTATATATTATTAAAACTTAGAATGGAGTTTTATCATGAATGTTTCCCTAACACCAGAACTTGAGAATATTGTCCAGCTAAAGGTCAAAGGCGGTCTTTACAACTCAGCTAGTGAGGTTGTGCGCGAGGGCATCCGGCTCTTGCATCAGCGTGACGAGATGCGTGAGAAGAAACTCGAATCTCTTCGTATTGAGATTCAAAAAGGCATTGATGATCTTGAGGGGGGACGGATTCGGGATGGAAACGAGGTTATGTCGGAATTCAAGGATCGGCTGCTCAGAATGAAACGGCAAAATGGCTAAATATATTATTACCGCTCAGGCCGAGAAGGACATTGATGAAATTCTGATCTACATTGCCACAGATAATCTGGACGCCGCCCTCGTCTTTAACAACCGCCTAACCGATCTTTTCGAAATGCTGGCCGATAACACCCAGGCAGGACGCGAACGCCCGGAACTAAAAGAAGAGCTACGCAGTTTTCCCGAAGATAATTATTTGATCTTCTACCGACTTTGGGGCGGAAAAGTCGCAATTGTTCGCGTTCTTTACGCTGCGAGAGATTTGGATGAGCTATTTGCATAGCTATATAGATAAGGACTTATGCAGGAACTCGAATCGGCTTCGCTATACTACGGCCGGATTTTGTGGATAAAGATAAGCCAATTAAGGATATTCGAGATCTCTCTGGGATCATGAGCAAGAGAAGTGGTACTTGGCAATTGTAGATGTTGTTGCTGTACTTACCGAGAGTCCCAATCCCAAGGTCTATTGGCGTGTTTTAAAAAAGAGACTAAAAGACGAAGGAAATGAAACCGTTACAAATTGTAACGCTTTGAAAATGCCCGCACCTGACGGCAAGATGCGGCTTACCGACGTTGCAAACACCGAACAGATATTCAGGCTTATCCAGTCTATTCCATCGCCAAAAGCAGAGCTTTTCAAACTCTGGCTCGCTCAACTTGGCAAAGAGCGTCTTGATGAAATGCAGGACCCTGAACTGACCATCGACAGGGCTTTGGAGCAATATCTAAAACTCGGCTATTCCGAAACTGGATCAATCAGCGTCTGAAAAGCATCGAGATACGCAAAGAGCTGACAGACGAATGGAAACGGCGCGGAATGAAAGAAGGCATGCAGTTTGCGACGCTTACAGACATCATCACTAAAACGTGGTCGGGCAAAAACACGAAGGAATATAAAACGCTTAAGGACCTGAAAAAAGAAAACCTCCGTGACAATATGACCAATACGGAGTTGATCCTGAACATGCTTGCAGAAGCCTCGACAAAGGATATTTCGCAGGCGACCGATCCGAAAACCTTTGACGAAAATAAAACCGTAGCCCAGCAGGGCGGTAATGTGGCCCGCGTGGCAAGGTTGGAGTTGGAACAGAAAACGGGAAAAACGGTGGTATCAGGACTAAATGCTAAAACAGCCCTGAAAGAAATCGCGGCTCCGAAAGAGAAACAGTAAAGCCCGAAATCATTTTGGTAGATGCACAATGAATCGGCATAACGGTACTTACCGGATTTTTTACGGATAATGAGTGCCATTCAAGGAAATTAGAGACTTAAATGAAGCATCGAGTTCCATTTGCTTTCCTCGCCATTTGCTGCTTTTTCTTAGGCAGTTGCACTCGTGACTTTAAGGCAAACAATGTTCAATTCGACGCGACGAAGTGGAAAACACGAGATCTTCGTGAACGAGGGCGAATGACAAATGATCTATTAACGAGGGATCTATTGGCGGGTAAGTCGTCTGACGAGCTTCGTAGTAGGTTGGGTGAACCGGAAAATATTGATAGGGTGGGCTCCTTCGAATACTTCACAGACCCAGGGGCTTGGCTTGGCGGGGCGAACAATGGACCTTGGATACACTACCTGCATATAGAATTTGAACAGGAAAACGGTCGTGTAAACCGAGCATACATAACAGACTAAGGCAGACAAATTCATGAACACTGGCGACACAGCACCCGATTTCACTTTAAAAGACGGCGGGGGTGGCGATTGGTCCCTAAGTAATTACAAAGGACATACAGTCGTGCTGCTTTTCTATCCCGGAGACAACACGCCGGTTTGCACGGCGCAGATGTGTTCGGTGCGGGATCATTGGTCTGAGTATCAAGCAACGGGTGCCGGGGTTGTCGGTATTTCGACGGACACTGTCGAATCGCATAAAGGGTTTGCCGAGAAGAACGAGTTGCCGCTGACATTGTTGTCCGATCCTGACGGAAAGGTCTCGGCCTTATACGGAATGAAATCGTGGCTGCCGGGACGCTCGGCACGCGGCGTTGTCGTGATAGACAAAGAAGGCAAGATTGCGTATCACAAGGTGCAGCCGCTGAGTTTGTTCCGACAGGCTGACGAAGACGTGCTTGCGGCGATCAAGCGGGCCGCCTAGCCTATCTCCGTGCTCTCTGTGTCCTGTGTGGTAAAATCCTCGACATGGCATTATTCGGAAACGACAAATTCAAATGCGCCCGCTGCGGGCAGAAAAACGAGCCCATCGGCTTTGCACCGGTGCCGACCGAGCTTGGACAAAAGATCGGCGATGAGATGTGCAAAGACTGCTGGGCCGAGTGGCAAAAGAAACAGATGCAGTTGATAAACCACTTCGGCCTTGATGTTTCAAATCCCGATTCGCACCAATTCCTTTTCGACAACATGAAGATCTTCTTCTACAACGAAGGCGTCGACCTTGCGCAGATCGATACTTCACAAGAGGGGAAAGTGAATTGGTAAAACGGCTGGTTTTCCCAGAAACTGAGACCTAAAAAGTAAAAACTGAAAGCGGCGGAAAATCTTTCTGCCGTTTTCAGCTTTTAGTTTTAACCTTTCAGTTTTTGGGAAGAAGGCCTATTTCCCCTTTTCGAATTTCAACGCCGTGCCGTTCATGCAATAGCGCAGGCCGGTCGGCTTCGGGCCGTCGTCGAAAACGTGCCCCAGGTGTGCTCCGCAGCGGGCACATTCTACCTCGGTACGCGTTTCGCCCAAACTCTTGTCAACTTTTTCGACTACATTCTTTGAATTGATCGCCTGATAAAAACTCGGCCAGCCGGTGCCGGAATCGAATTTTGTTTCCGAGCTGAAGAGCTTTAAGTGACAGGCGGCGCAGTAGTAATCGCCATTTTCGTGGTTGTCGTGATATTGGCTTTCGTAAGGAATGTCTGTGCCTTCCTCACGCATTATGCTGTACTGGGCGGGCGTGAGAATCTTTTTCCATTCGATGTTCGACCGAACCAGCTTTTGGCCGTCGAAAACATTGTCAGAAGCCGTCGAGGATGCCGCCGCTGTTTTAGACGGCGTCGCCGAGGTTTCCGGAGCCGTGACCTCGGCCTCTTTTTTCGAAGCCGAAGACTGGCCGCAGCCAAGAGCAAATCCGATCGCCGTGATCGATAATATTAGTGCGAAAATAAAGCCTGTTTTGAATTTCATATGATTTACCTCAAAGTAAAAAAGAACCGTCGGAGAGCACACCGCCGTTTACTGATAATCACCATTCCTTTATAAATTATTCCGGCCATTTCCCTCAAGACACAAAAAGGCCCTCTTCGATAACACCTAAAAAGGCAAGATCTACCAAGGGCCGAGACTCGAAAAAACGAGGGAGTTAGTTTGGCATTAAGACCGTGTCGACCACGTGTATGACGCCGTTTGATTGCTTAACGTCAGCAATGGTGACCTTCGAAGTACCGCCTTTTTCGTCCGTCAGGATCAGGTCCGAACCGCTCATCGAAGCCTTGAGCATTCCGCCCGCAACCGTTGTGAGCGACGCCGTTCCGTTACCTTTCTTGATCGCCTTTGCTATGGCTTTTGAGTCCATATTTCCCGCAACGACGTGATAAGTGAGGATCTTGGTTAAAGTAGCCTTGTTTTCAGGCTTTACAAGCGTATCGACCGTACCGGCCGGGAGCTTGTCGAACGCCGCATTTGTCGGAGCAAAAACGGTGAACGGGCCTTTGCTCTTCAACGTATCGACAAGGCCCGCGGCCTTGACGGCGGCAACCAGCGTCGTGTGGTCAGCCGAATTGACGGCGTTGTCGACGATGTCCTTTGTTTTGTACATCGCGGCCCCGCCGACCATCGGATTATCGGACTTTTCCATCTTGTCCATTTTATCCATCTTGTCCTGGGCAACGACCGCCATGCTTCCCATCGCGAACATTCCTACTGCAAAAACCAGAGATAAAGTAAATTTTTTCATTTTTGATTTCCTTCCTTGTTAGATTTCCCTTAAACCTTAAAAAGCTCAGCAGGGGTTACAGAATAAGGTTTCGTTTGCCGGTCGAGATCGGATTCATCAATGTCGATGACTCCGTTACCGGCGGGTGGGCGAAAACGTTTTTTGAGGGCGGTTGGAATAAGATTACACCATCGAAGGTTTATATGTTAATAACCCCTGGTCCCGCGGTGTTATATTGTTTTCTTTTAGGAGGCACCCGCAAAATAGGAAGCGGGTAATCCGAAAATATGCAAAAACAGCTTGAAAAAAAACATCCGCTCGCGGTGCGCTGGATGCACTGGATCAACTTTCCTCTGCTGACGATGATGATCTGGAGCGGGATCCTGATCTATTGGGCCAATCCGGTCTACGGTGTACGCATCCTTGGCTATGAGTTGTTCAAGTTTTTCCCGCAATGGTTTTACGAATATTTGTCGATCCCGTTTCGCCTTGCCGAGGGGCTGCAGCTTCATTTCTTTTTCATGTGGTTTTTTGCGGTGAACGGGATAGTTTATTTGATCTACACGTTCGTTTCGGGCGAATGGCGGGCGCTTTTACCGATTCCGGCGTCCTTAAAGCGGGCCCCGCTTGTTGCGCTGCACGACGCCCACATTGTTAAGAGCAAACCGCCCCAGGGCAAATACAACGACGCACAACGCATCGCATACACAAGCGTGATCGCAATGGGTGCGGGTTCTGTAATTACCGGTCTCGCAATCTACAAACCGGCGCAATTGTCGTGGTTGACGAGCCTGCTGGGCGGCTATGAATGGGCACGCTGGGAGCATTTTTGGCTGATGGTGTTGTTCGTGCTCTTTTTCGCCGTCCATGTGTTTCAGGTGGCGATGGCGGGTTGGGCGAATTTTCGCTCGATGATAACGGGATACGACATTGTCGACGCCGCCGGTCCGACCGAACCGACGGCGACCGCCGCGACCCAAACCGGCGAAGAGGTGACCGCATGAACGAAGATAAAGATAAAGAGGTTTTGATCGAAAAGGTCCGCGAATTCGAGCGACGCACGGGGAAAACGGCCGATTCATGGCCGGACGACCCGAACAATACGGCATCCGTGTTGAAAGAGCATCGTTATTTAAGCGAGCCTGTCTCGCCGGCCGAGGCCGAGCGGGATATGTTCGCGCGATCGCGACGCGGATTCCTGGTCGGCGGCGTGGCGGCCCTGGTCGGCATATTCAGCTGGAAATGGATGGGCGATGAGACAAAGGCCGCATTATTTAGGCGGACTTTCGCGTTTAACGAAAGCGTGAGCAAGTTTTTTTACAGCACGCGTCGGCTGGCCGCCGAATTTCCGCCGGAGCGCATAACGCGGCCTGAGCGTTTCAACGGTGCCGAAGGCCTTGCCGAAGAGATCACGGCGGCCGATTGGCGCCTGCAGGTTAAAGGCTTGCCGGGGAGCACGGCCGACCTGACTTTGACGATCGACGACGTTAAGCGGCTGCCGCGGACGGAAATGATTACCGAGTTCAAGTGCATCGAGGGCTGGAGCACGATCGTGCATTGGGCGGGCGTAAGATTTTCGGACTTTATCGCCGCTTATTCGCCTACCATAACGCCGCGCGATCTGCCGAAATACGTTTTGCTGCTGACACCGGACGAGAAATACTTTGTCGGCTGGGATATCGAAAGCATCCTTCACCCGCAAACGCTGCTCGCCTATGAGATGAACGAGGCGCCGCTGCGGCACGAGCACGGAGCCCCGCTGCGTCTGGCAAGCACGGCGAAGTACGGCATCAAGCAGATAAAGCGCGTCGGCACGATCGAATTTACCAATGAGCGGCCGCGTGATTTCTGGTCGCAGCCGGTATTCGGATACGATTGGTACTCGGGCCACTAGAAAAAGCCCGGGACGGCCGGATGGAAGACCTTGCAGATTTTTTTATTAACGAAGAGTTTACCAAACCGTCGGTAACGGCGGCGGAACTCGACCGTTTGCTCGCGGCGGGCTGGCGGCACTTCGGCCAGCAGTTCTTTCGCTACAACCTTGCAATCTATAACAACGAAATACGCCGCGTCCTGCCCTTGCGAATTCATCTCGCCGATTTTCTAATCTCTAAAAGCCAGCGGCGAACGATGAAAAAAAATGACGATCTCGATCTTGCGATCGGTCCCGTCGGCATCACGCCCGAATTGGAAGATTTGTTTTACCGGCACAGGCAGCGGTTCGATCACAATCCGCCCGATTCGATCCATACATTCCTTGCCCGCGATAGGTCTAGTGAACCTTGCGAAATGCTTCAGCTAAGCGGTCGTCACGGCGGCCGGCTGATCGCGGCAAGCTTTTTCGACGTTGGTTCCACATCGGTTTCCGGCATTTACGCAGTATTCGATCCCGACGAATCGAATCGCGGGCTTGGCACCTTCACAATGTTGAAAGAGATAGAATTCGCGGTCTCGACCGGAAAAGAATTCTATTATCAGGGCTATTGCTACAACGGAAGCTCTTTTTACGACTACAAAAAGCGGTTTCACGGCACCCAGGTTTATCAGTGGAATGGCACGTGGATGAGCGTACCGCGAAATTTTTGAGGATCGACCGACATTAAAAAACGCGGGCGCAACAAACGGTCCACACAAAATTTTGCGTTACAGGGAACAAAAACTTCGTCCCGGCATCTAACCTTGTTGAGGATATTCATATGAACGATCCACTCGACAAAATCCGGATAGCCGCACCGTGCGGATCAGTTTGGGATGAGATGTACGGCAATGAACGCAAGCGTTTTTGCTTCGAATGTCGGTTGAACGTTTACAATATTTCGAACATGACCAAAACGGAAGCGGAAACATTTCTGCTGAATTCCGAGGGAAGGGTTTGCCTTCGTGTGTTTCGCCGAAAGGACGGTACCGTAATTACGAAGGATTGTCCGAAAGGACTAGAACGGCTTAAGAAAAAAGTTTCAAGGCTCGCCGGCAGTTGTCTTGCGCTTATCGCGGGTATTCTCGGCGGGATCGGCTTTGAGAAGGCACTTGGGAATGTGACTTTCGTTAGCGGACCGAAAACGGCAGGGGAAGTCGACGAGCATCGCAAGGCCAACCCGTTCACAATCACCGACGGTATTCTTGAGAACCTGGGCGACATCAAACTTTCAATACCGGACCGAAAAATGATCAACCGCTTTTAGGACAGCCCTTTCGTCCACTCGATATACTTCTTCGAATCGAATTTCTTCCCCGTGCTCCCGCTGGTCATATAGCGTATCTGGCCGAATACGGGGCGTTCCATCCACGGGCGGTCGTGTTTGCCGAAACACCATAATATTCCGGCGTACGAATTCGGGTTGCGGCCGTCGAGGCAGTATTTGTTGTTGAGATGGACGAGCGTTTCGAACGCTTCTTCATAGCTTCGTGACCACGCGATAACGTTTTTGCCCCACAGCATGCGGACGTAATTGTGCATCTCACCGGTCACAACCATCTCCCGCTGGGCCGCGTTCCAAAGCTCGTCGTGCGTCTCGCCAGCCTCTAATTGCTCAAGCGTGTAAACGAACTGCCGCTCGTCGCCCGCGTGTTCGCGCATCGTTTTTTGCACCCAGGCGGGCAAAGCAGCGAGCGAATCGTATTTCGGATTCCACCGTGTCATGTTATAGGAAAGTTCACGCCGGACGATCAACTCTTCCAGGTAAGCGTCGATCGATTCCTGCGGTGCCTTCGCCTCCTTCACCGCCCACGCGATCTCAAGCGGCGACAAATAGCCAAAATGCAGATACGACGAAAGCCGCGAAGAGCCGTCGCGGTCGGGTTTGCTTCGGGCCTTGTCATAATCGGGGAGTATCTCTTTTACAAACACTTTCAATCGCTTGCGGCCGTTGGCCGTGCCGCCGTGATAAACGTTCGATGGCCCGACCGAATGATCGATGTCGCACCCGGCAACAAGTTTCGCGATGTTGTCTGGCGTCACAAGCGTTTCAGGACAATCGACTTTCAGTTCGCCGCTTTTAAGATCGATCTTTTCTTCCGGCAGCGGCTTTAGATAATTGCCGAGCAGCTTCTTTATCTTTGGCCTGATCGTGTAGGCTGCGTATTCTTCCTTGTCGAACTTAGACATCGGGATAATGCCGTTCGAATCGACCGCGTGCACGGGAATTTCGGCCCGTTCCGAAATACGCCGGTTGTGGCCGGGAATGATAAAGCATGGAAAATCATCCGTCACGATCAACGCCGCGTCCTTTGCAAGTTGGGCGACCGTATTCTTTGGCGATTCTTTATCTTTTTGCAGATAGAAAACGTAACGAATCCCCATCTTCTCGAACGCCTGACGTTTTTCCTCGACGCCTTCGAGAATAAATGTGTGCAGCCGGTCGCTGGCCCACGGGTAGTAATATTTCAGCCCCTCGTAAACCACCAGCGGCAGCTTCAACTCATTCGCCTTCCTGATCGCCCAGATCAACGCGTGGTTATGCGTTGTGCGCTTGAACATCTGCATCCAATACAGCACGTACCGGGCATTGGTGTTTATAGGTTTGTCGTTTAATTGAACGACCCTTTCGTTGATCCGCATTGGCATCTATTATAGAGAAGTTGAGCCACAGAGAGCACAGAGGACACAGAGAAATATAGGCAGAACCGCCTGCGTAAGCGGGCGGCACGAGCACAGCCGAAAGACCCGTAAAGAAGAAAAATGAACACATACATTCGACCAATTTACACATTCGCCCGATCCCGATCGTTGTTTTTCTTTCTCTGCGTCCTCTGTAATCTCTGTGGCCAAACCCTTGCACAGGATTTCAAAACCGTCCACGACGGCATCGAATACGCAAAAGTTTCAAAAGAGATCGGCGGCCTCAACGTGAACATCGACCTGCTTCGGCTCGATCTCAAAAAAGTTCGGCTCGATGTCCACCACGCGATGGACGCCGCCATCGGCACCGAAAAGACTTCCTCGATCGCCATGAGGCATGGTGCGGCCGCCGCGATCAATGCAGGATTTTTTAGACTGGATACGAGCATATTTGCCGGCGACGCCGCCGGAACTCTGATGATTGACGGCGACCTCCTCAGCGAAAGCAGGGATTCACGGTCGGCGATACTCATCGCAAACGCGCCGGGCGCAACCCGTGTTGTGCTGGCAAATCTCGATATCTGGGCGAACATGCACATGGGCCGTTTTTCATATCCGCTTAACGGGGTTAATAGAGAAAGAAAAGACAATGAGTTTGTTCTCTACACACCGGAGTTCGGGCGCTCGACGCTGACATCGTCCGGCACCGAATACATCGTGCGCCGTGGTCGAATCGTAAAGATCAGTTACAGCGGCAGTTCTCCGATACCGGCAGACGGTTTTGTCCTTTCGGCCGGTGACAAATGGAATGACGATCCGTATAAACGACTGAAGGTCACCAATCCGTCCAGGATAGTATTGAGAAGAGGTTTCGATAACAATGCCGGTGATTTTGTCGCCGAAGACATTACAAACGGTGTCTCGCAGCTTATTTCGGGATCACAGGTAAGCCTGACCTGGGAGAAGGAAAAATCGAACAAAGCCTTTGCGGAAACTCGCCACCCGAGAACTGCCGTTGCAAAACTAAACGACGGCAAGTTCCTAATGATTACGGTCGATGGCCGGAGCGAATCGAGCGGCGGCATTAGCTTGCAGGACCTCGCGGAATATCTCTTAAGTCTCGGCGCCGTCGATGCGATGAATCTTGACGGCGGCGGGTCGACGACTATGTTCTTGGACGGGAAGGTCGTTAACACGCCATCCGACAAGGAAGGCGAGCGGAAGATCGGCGATGCGATACTTGTAACTCTAAGGAAAAAGCCGCCGGCGAAAAGCAAAAAGTAGAGCACGGCGCGAAGTTTATGCTATCGCTCGTTCAGAAACTCTTTAATATCCGCTCGCATTTCGTCGGTTATCTCGTGCTTGGCGGAATACTGCTTTGACCGGTAATCGGGCAGGCGTTCGCGGAGTGTTTGATCGAACTGCTCGAACTTTACATGGGTGTAAAATTCATCGTCATCGCCGTAAAGATATAACGTCCGCGAATTGAACTGACGATAGCTCTCGTTCGTCTCGAGATCGCCGGGAATTCCGCCGCACACGCCGATGACGCCGGCGGCAACATTGGGATGCGTAAACGCAAAGCGAAAGTTCAGCGCACAGGCTTGAGAGAAGCCAAATAGATATATTCGCGAACGGTCGATCAGATCGTCCGAATCAAGCTTGTCTATCACATCGAGCAGGAATTTGTGGTGCAAAGCCACCGACTCGCCCGCGTTGTGTTCGGTCAGCCAGCCAAAGCCGATTCGATAACCGCCGTCCGCCTTTTTTCGAAAATGCTGGTGCGGTCCCTGGACGGACGCGATCACCCAGCCTTCCGGAGCAACGGAACGTGCCTCGCGCATCATGTAACGCTTGTGCGCTCCGTATCCGTGAACAGCAATCAACAGCGGCGCCGATTCTTGTGCTCCCTCCGGCACGAACAGATCGTAATAAAGCTTGATCTCGGTGGTGACCGAAAGGTCGGTTTGTAAATTCTGGTCGGTCATGTCTTGGTTATCATATTCGCGCGGTGACAGTTAAAAGGCATAATGCGATGATGGAAAATCTTGGGCGTCCTGTCGGAAGGCAGGTTGGAAAAATAGCTGATAGCTGTCGGCTATTAGCTGTTAGCTATTCTTAACCACGTCGGTTATGCAGAAATTTCTCGAAACGCTGGACGAGTTTGCGGGTATTGCGACCGGTAGCGCCATCGTCGTATGGCTTGAGCGCGCGGCATTCGTTTTTTTGATCATTATGCTCGCCGCCGCACCGCATTCGATCGCGGCTACGCAAACGGCCTGGATCACGGGAATGTTCCTTTGGGTCGTTCGGTTGTTTTTCCGGCCGCGAGTGAAGCTAAGATTCGGAGCGCTTGATTACGTGTTGTGGGGATTTTTCGCGTGGTCGACGATCAGTTCGTTTCTGTCGTACGAACCGGCTGTCTCGCTTGATCGCCTTCGCGGGGCGGCACTTTTTTTGATCGTTTATTTCGTTCTCTACAATCTCAGAAATTTGCGGGCGGTTTACTTCGCCGCCGGTGTGCTGATTTTTTCGTGCATGGTCAATGTCTGCGTGACCGTTGTCGACCGTGCCGTCGGCCGCGGTGTCGCCGTGCACGGCTTGCGACCGGACAGTCCGCTTGCGAAAGCAGGTCTGCTTGAGAACGACGCGGTCTTTAAGGTCAACGATAAAAAAGTTTCTAACCCAGACGACCTCGCGGCCGCGCTGTCACAAACTCTCAAGAGTCGCGTTCGCGCATATCGCAAAGATTATGAAGTAGTGGTCGACCTGGAGCGAGCGAACATTTTGCCCGGAACGACGGCGATGGAGCAGATCGGCTTTGCCAATTGGGGCCGTACGCGAAATTGGCGTGCAAGCGGATTTTACGGCCACTACACAACGTATGCCGAAGTTCTCCAGTTGATTGCCTCGCTCGCGCTCGGCCTGCTCGTCGCGGGATTTTTTTCCGGCCGGAAACCGAAGGACAAACCGGCAAACGAACATAGACCCAACATCGCGTTCGCCGATCTCCTCGTGTCCGTGGCAGGAATGGCTGTGGCTTTGTTGCTGACCGTCACCCGTGCATCGCAGTTAGGGTTGTTAGTTTCCGGACTGGCCATCTTCATCCTCGGAGCGAGCCGCCGTTGGCTCATCCTTGCATTTGCCGTCGGCATTCCGACAGTGTTAATCGGACTGTTTATCCTCCAGCAAAGCCGCGAGGTCGGATTCTTCGACCCGAACGATCTTTCAACGCAGTACCGGCAAATGATGTGGAACGACGGCGTGCGGTTGTGGACGGAAAGCCCGCGACGCCTGATCGTCGGTGTCGGGATGGACTCGATACAAAAACACTGGCAAGAGTGGCAAATGTTCGACAAAGGCTGGCAGCCGATGGGCCATTTTCATTCCACGCCGATACAGCTTCTGGCTGAACGCGGGCTGCCGGCTTTGATATTTTGGCTCGCGATCCTGGGTATTTATGTTCGGAAATTATTTCGAGGTTTGAATCTTCGAGGGCGACGACAAAATCCGGCTGCCGGTTCTGACCCGGACTGGCGCTCGACCGGTATTCTGCTCGGATGCCTGGGCGGCACGGTTGGATTTTTCACCAGCGGTCTGGTTCATTACAACCTGGGCGATCAGGAAGTTGCCATGGTGTTTTATGTGCTTATAGGCATTGGGTTAAAGGTGTGCAATTCCGGCGACGGCCAACGGTTCGATGGCACTGTCGCCGGTTGAAACCCTCGCGTTAGCAAGGGCCTAATGCTCAACGTTGGATGTTACGCCCTTGCTAACGTGCAGGCTTATTCATTGGAATGCTTATTCCTCATCGGCGCTTCGCTTTGCGTTGACGCGGGCCGAGTAGTTGATACGCCGCAGTTCCTGTATACGATCACGAGAAACGTTGCCTTCGACGATCTCGTAGCCGAGCAGGGCGAAGACTCGGTTTTTAACAAATAGCGGTCGGGCGTTGCCGTACCAATCGACGCAGGACGCACGGCAGCCGTCGTTGTTAGAGAAGTTCTTAGCTTCCATCTCTCCAATTTCGTCGAACGACAGCGATTCGTTTCGCAAGAAGAGAATAGCGGCCGAACCCTCGACCAGATGGCGATAGCCGGCACGGCCTTCGCGGGCGATCGGCAACCCAAGCAGGCCCGAATCGCGGCCGTCGGGCTTGTAGAAAAAGCCGTGGCTGCGAAGCTCGCCTTGCGACGCATTCTTGCGGGCATAGCTTTCCTTTACTTCCGGTGTTTCACCGAGACGCACTGGTGAAAAGTACAGATCGTTTCCATTAGTTCCGACGACCACCGCGTCCTTGCCCATTTGCTCGATGCGGTCGACGCCGTGCTTGAGCCGCAGGTTGTTGACCTCGCCGTTCGCCCAATTAACGGCATAGAGATTAGCGGCATCTTTCTGCTCCGGTCGGCCCCAGCCGCTGCCGGTACCGTAGAGTAAATAGTCGCCGACGAATCTATTTTGGAACGTATAGCCTTCGGGTTTCGGCAATTCCTGATACCGATAGCCGGGAGCATCAAGGCTGCCATCCGAAAAACTGTCCACCGGCATTCGGAACAGAGCTACGTCGCCCGCGGCAAATTCCGAACCCCACATCTGCTCGCCGTATCCGTCCGAGCGGACCAGGACATTCAAATGATTGTCTGCGCTTTCGAGAAACGAGAACTGGTCCACCGGCGAACCGGTCACGCCGACGGCGCTTGGCGCAGTGCCGTCGAGCGGCATTTTGTATAGCATCGAATTGCTTTTCGGCTTATCGCCGTTGCGGTGACCGTACTGCCAATCGGTCGTCCAAACATAAACCGAACTTGGCGAAACATAGAATACGCGGCCCGGTGCGCCGAGCGTTCCGGTCGCGGTGCATGAGAATTCGCGGCTTGCGAGATCGCACGTAGTAACAGTGTGCAGGGCCAGCCCGTAACTCGATTCCACAGGCCGTTCGGCCCGATAGATACTGGTCGCGGGAATTATCCGCTCGAATTCCTTGTCCGTTGCGCCGTTATGCCATTTGCGGACGGCCGGGAATTGCTTCATCGGATCGCCGCCGGAATAACCGAGATACATCGGCGTGTAAAAGATAAGCTTGCTGCCGATCAAACGGCTGGCATAATTTCGCGACGAATAATAATCGTTCGAGCGAAGATGATAGGTCGAGCGATAATCAAGGCCGCCGAGTTCGTCGATGTCGAATAGATTGACCTCGGTCCCGCCGCGGCCGTAGCTGTATCCGATAACGGCTACCGTGTTGCCCGACACGAGCATCTCGTCGTACCAATCGCTTTGCGGATTTACGCCCGGAGCGAACGCATCGACGGCATCGACGGGTTTGAGCGCGTTGTCGCCGATCTTTACGGTAAACAACCGGCCGCGACGCAGGATAACAAGATGATCGCCGTGCAGTTTTACGATGCCGCCTTCATCCACACCGGCGTGCTGATTGTTGGTGACGGAATCGTCGGCCTCTTTCGCCGATTTCTCGGCGTCGGCCGAAGCCATCGGAGACGCCAGGCCGCTCGAATTTGTTGACACTGACTTCGATTGCTCAGCCCGCCGCTCGGAATCGCGCTTGCGTTTTTCTTCCAGCACGCGGAAATAGTCCTTCAGTTCCTGTTCCGAACTGAATGCCCGCATCGCCCTCTTCGGCTTTGCCAATTCAGCGACGGCTGGATCGACTTCGGTATTCGCAACCGCGACCGAACCATTGAAACTTGAGTTAGAAAAGATAAATACCGACGCCGCTATTACAAGGATCGCGGTTGTGATCGAGAAGGTTTTGTTCATTGCTTTCACTCCGTTGGGGACTTATCAAGCGGTATCGTCCGTGCGGGCCCGCACAAACTTCTGATAAGTCCTGAACGAGCAGGACAAAAGCAACTTGCAGGATTTTTTCTAAATGGTTGAGAGTTAGCGATCGGCTTTCGGTTTTCTAATCTCGACATTCGCCCCCAGCGAGGACGGCAGCGTTACAGTCGGCGTTTCCTTTCCGGCCGCATCTTTTTCGATCTCGACCGTTATGTCTTCGGGCTTTAGCTGGTCGAAAAGAGATTTGGCTCCGTAAAGAACGACGGCCACCTTATGTTTCGAATCGCCTTTAACCGGAACCTGGAACGTGCGTTCGACGCGTTTTTCGCCGATGCGGAAGGATACGTCCACGACGGTTTCAAGCAAGACGGCCTTGGGGTTGGAAACATTTACCGAAACCTGGCGGGCGGTAAAATCGGCGTTCCTGTTGGATAGGTCTATCTTGTCCGTGGTGACCGACGAAAGCGCGCGGATCAAGGTGGCCGGGCCGCGGACGCTAATCTTTTGCGGGTTAACAGCCTGCGAGTAGATCTCGAAACCTTCCGGCAACTGACCTTCGGTCACGGCATTCACAGGCACTTCTTTTATCTGAACGGTCTCGAGTTTTACGACAATCTGCGGCGGCTGAATCTCGTCAAGCTTTACGCCGTTGGGCAGGGTAATCGAAACGGTGTTCGGCGTCATTTGGATCACCCGGTCGCCCGGCGGAACGTCGGTTAGATCAAGCGATACGACAAGATCGTTGCGGTTTATTTGATCGATCTTGCGCTTGTCGCCGCTGATGATGATGTCGATTTCCTGCGTCGTGGTTGCCGCGTCCACATTGTTTCCGAATCGAAGCGTCAGCGGAATCCCGTTCATCCGCTGCGTGGTCGGTTTGCTCAGGCCGGTTACGCCTACCCAAAGTGCAAACGTGATGACGAGCGCGACCAGTTTCATCAGCCAGTCTTCAAAAAATATCTTCCGCAGGATATTCTTGAAATAGAGTTTCCTTTGCGGATCGCGAACAAAATTGTCGGTGTTCGTCACCATAACGGCCGTCTCGGTAATTTGCGCCCTCTATCCAACGGTTAATTCGCTGTCGGCTTCCTTCATCGTCTTGGTGATCTCGCGTTTCTGCTGTGTTACCGGAATCTCCATCGCCTCAAGCAAAAGTCTTCGCAGCGACGTCGGGTCTACCTTTCGGTTGACCAGGCCGGCCTCGACATAGGTGATCAGTCCGGTTTCCTCGGAAACGACGATCGATATCGCATCCGAACCTTCGGTGATGCCGATGGCCGCGCGGTGGCGCGTGCCCATTTCACGCGAAATTTCCGGATTTTTGGTCAGCGGCAGGAACACCGACGCGGCGGCCAATCTTTCGTTCTGGATAATCACGGCTCCATCGTGCAGCGGCGTCGAAGGACTAAAAATCGTTACCAGCAAGTCGTAACCGATGGTTGCGTCAAGCTGCACGCCCGCGTCGATAAAATTGCGAAGGCCGACATTGCGTTCGATCACGATCAGGGCTCCGGTCTTTTCCGAGGCCAGCGTCGTCACCGCCAAAACGATCTCGTCATAAACGCTGCCGCCGAACTGACCACGCTGCCGCCTCAAGATAGGAAATCGAAGCCGGTTGGCGAAATAGATAAGCGCCTGCCTTATCTCCGACTGGAACAGGACGATGATCGCGAATCCGACATAAACCACCGCATACCGAAGGACGAATTCCAAAGTGGAAAGGTCCTGCGAGATCGCAAGCCAGTAAAGCAAAAACAGCAGCACCAATCCGATGATCGTCGGCACTGCCCGTGTGCCGCGAAGCAGCTTCAGCACCACATAGACGATAATAAATACGAACGCCATGTCGATGATGCTGCGTACGCTGTTTATCGCCGGAATGTAGTCGCTGATCTGCATTAGAAGCTCAAGTTTTTTCGGCTTTTGTCGGTTTCAGGCCCGCTGTCTCCAAGAATATCATATCGACTTTCGGCTCGGCCGCCTTTATCCTTTCCTCGATCTCGGCGATGGTGTCGATTATCTCGGTGTTGGTGAGAGAGTCCTTCATATTGACGTGCGCGTTGACCAAAATTTGCTTTGGAGCAAGGTGCATCGTCAAAAGTTCGACCACCCTATTAACATTTGGATGCTCTTTAATAGCCCCGCGAATCGCATGCAGCGATTTGGGCGTGGCCGCTTCGCCGAGGAGCAGTCCGCGGGTACTTTTTGCCAGGACGAACGCCACAATGGCCAGGACAACTCCGATCAGGATAGAAGCCAGTCCGTCCCAATAAGCCTCAAATCCGGGAATCACGTGGTGATCGGTCAAATAAATTCCCGCAAAAGCGATAACGATCCCGATAAGAGCGGCCGAATCCTCAAAGATAACGGTCTTCGCAGTCGGGTCTTTCGATTCTCTCAAATACTCGCGAAGCGAAAGGCCCTCGTGCTTTGCTTCCTGGGTTTCCTGATAAAGGGCCAGACCGATAGAGCCTGCCTCAAGCACAAATGAAATTCCCAGTATCCAATAGGCCCAAGCCAGATTCTCGGGAGCGTGCGGGTGCCTTAGCTTTTGGAATCCCTCATATATCGCATAGGTTGCACCGACGCCGAAAATAAAAACCGCCGCGATGAACGACCAGAAAAACCTTTCCTTGCCGTACCCGAAGTGGTGTCGCTCCGACGGCGGCCGCCGAAAGAAGCGCAATCCAAGCAATAGAAAGATCTGGTTTGTCGTATCCGCCAGCGAGTGAAACGCCTCGGCCATCATTCCGGCCGAACCGGTCATCACCGCCGCCAAAAACTTCAACGCCGTGATTATTCCATTTGCAACCAATGCACCGACAACAGCCAGCATTTAATTTCTCCTCTTAAACCAGAAATCCGACGAGTTTTCCTTCGTGATCTATTACGCCTACGGCTTTGACGCCGTTCCCGCTCATCAGCTCCCGGGCCTCGGAAAGCGGCGCACCCAACTCAACGAACATCTCTTCGGTCACGGTCCTCATTGTTTCGCGAACCGTTAGACGCCGCAGGTCGGGCCGCGGCACCGCCATCATATCTTCAAGGCTCAGGATACCGTAAAGCTGCCTGTCTTCCGCGACGGGAAATGCCGGCTGACGATTCATCGGCAGCAGTTTATCGATGAACTCCTGCAAGGTTATGTCGGGCCTGACAACGGCGGGCAGTCTCATTACATCGTCCACCAGTTTGTGGCTGGCCGCGTATCCGGCGGCAATGATCCCGCGTGCCGAATCGAACAGAAAAAATCCCGTCAGCATTGCCCAAAATCCGGTAAAGAACTGCCCTCTTCCAACCGCAAAAAATAATCCACTCACGACCAGCACGACCGCGATCACTTGTCCGCATCGCCCGGTAAGGATGGTCGCCTCGTTCAGGTCTTTGCCGTTACGCCACAGGTAAGCCCGCAAGACGCGGCCGCCGTCCAGCGGATAACCCGGAAGAAGGTTGAAGACGGCCAACAAGAAGTTTGCAAGGGCCAACAGCAATAACAGGTCGCGGAGGATATCAAGCCCGCTCACGCTTGCCGCCGTCATCAGCAGCGCAAAGGCGACGGCCAGCACAAAACTCGCCGCCGGCCCGGCGATCGCGATCCTAAACTCAGCCCGCGGTGTTTTTGGCTCATGGACGAACCGCGTCAAGCCGCCGAACGGGTGAAGGACGATCTCGACCACGCCGATCTTTTCCAAACGGGCGGAGACGGCGTGGGCCAGCTCATGCAGAAAGATCGAAGCGAAAAATACGACCGTGGCGGCGGCTCCAAGTGCGATGCTTGCGATCCAATTTGCGACCTGGCCCTGAACGCTCGCCGCGGTGATAACGGTCATCAGAATAAGCACTAAAAACCACGCGCGTCCGGCTCGAACGGGTATGCCCGAGACCCGCATTAACTCGAATGGCCGCCTGATATCTTCGAAAAAATTCATCTCGATTAGAACCCACTCAGGTTAGCATAACGCAATGCGGTATACCGACGGCCTGTCAGACGTGGCCGCGGAAGAAATCGTTCTGCACGGAATGAGCGGAAATCGTGCAAATTGGTGTCCTTCTCAACCGACGCGAGAAAGGTGAGATCGCGTAAACCCAGCAGATACAATGTGTTGGCTTACATGGCACGTAGCTTGCACTAACATCTATCGAAATGGCCGAGGTAGGGCCTTTGGGAGGGGAGCAAATGAAAAATACACTATCAGAACAGAATTTTAATGTCGTCAGCGGACGTTCGGCGCTCCGCTCGATCCTTGATGAAAAAATTACCGACACGCCGCGAACGCCGCTTCCGCGCCTTGTAGTGAGCGATGCCGTTTCGGCCGCCAACGTCATGGTCGCCAAGACACGTTCCGAGATCGGCGGCCTTGAAGCGTTCCTGCGTTCGATGGGTTCGCTACCGGCCGAAGCTAAATAACTCCTGACGAACTTTGTCCCTGCTCTAATTTTAAATAACTTGCCGCCACACTCCCATTTCATTGCATTACTGCGCCATTCGGTGCTATAAATACTCGACCCGTTCAGTTCAAAAAAAGAGAAGTTTATTCGAAAATGTGATCGCCCGCGGGCTGCGTCGGTACGGCATAATTGTCACTGCCGTTCGGACGCTTTCAGTGGGCGTGAGCGCTAACCTGCAATATTTCCAGGAGGATTTTTTCCGATGAGACGCACCCCGACCTTAGCATTGACGCTCTGCCTTTTGTTGATGGCGCCGGCCTTCGTGCTTATAGCACAGGACCCGATGCCGCAGGAAACTCCGCCGGCCGCCGCCGGTGCCCGTCCCGGCTTTACGCCGCCGTCGAACGATCCGCAGCCTTATGAGAAGGTGATCACCAAAGACGCCAAGACCAAAAGCGGCCTCTTTAAAGTTCATCAGGTAAAGGACAAGTTTTATTACGAAATCCCAAAAAGCGAGCTTGGCAAAGAGTATTTGTGGGTTACGCAAATAGCCCGCACCACGCTCGGCGTCGGCTACGGCGGGCAGGCGCTTGGCCGCCGCGTTGTCCGTTGGGAGATGGGCGACAACAATAAGATCTACCTTCGCAACATCAATTACAGTGTGGTCGCCGATCCGAAACTGCCCATCGCGCAGGCGGTCGAGGCCTCGAACAACGACACGATATTGATGGCATTCAATGTTGCGGCCTGGGGGCCGAATAACGAAACCGCGGTGATCGAGGTCGGTCGGCTGTTTACGACCGACATCTTCGAGTTCAGCGCCCGTCAGCGTTTAAACGCGACGACGATGGACCCGACCCGCTCTTTCATCGAACGCATCTCGCCTTATCCACAAAATATCGAGGCCGAAGCGTCGCAAACCTACACGCGAATCGCTCCGCCGGCCGGCGCTCCGCAGGCTCCGGGAAATCCCTTTACCGGCGCCGGAATAAATCCGGGCAGCGCCACGGTCGTGGTTCATTTCAGCATGGTCAAACTGCCGGAAAATCCTATGATGCCGCGTCTTTTCGACGAACGCGTCGGGTATTTTTCGATCAATAACTTTGACTACGGCCGTGACGAGCATCGTGCCCAGCAGCGCACCTACATCACCCGCTGGCGGCTGGAAAAGAAAGACCCGAACGCCGAGATGTCCGAACCGGTGAAGCCGATCGTTTATTACATCGACGCCGCAACGCCGGTCAAATGGCGGCCCTTTATGATCAAGGGCGTCGAAAAATGGCAGAAAGCTTTTGAGGCCGCCGGTTTCAAGAACGCGATCATCGCGAAGATGGCTCCGACCAAAAAAGAGGACCCGGACTTCAGCCCCGAAGATGCAAGATATTCTGTAATTCGCTGGCTGCCGTCGACGATCGAGAACGCGTCGGGTCCACACGTCAGCGACCCGCGCACCGGCGAGATCCTCGAATCGGACATCCAGTTCTATCACAACATCATGAACCTCCAGCGTTCATGGTATTTCCTTCAGGCCGGAGCGTTGGACAAACGCGTTCAGAAACTGCCGATGCCCGACGACCTGATGGGCACCTTGATCGAGTATGTTGCGGCCCATGAGGTCGGGCATACGCTTGGCTTCCAGCACAACATGAAGGCCAGCTCCAATTATCCGCAGGATAAGGTACGCGACCGCAATTGGGTACACAAAATGGGCCACACGCCCACACTGATGGATTACTCGCGGTTCAATTACGTCGCCCAGCCCGAGGAC
>JABFSB010000350.1 GCA_013140875.1 Acidobacteriota bacterium | reverse complement strand
GATTGAGAGGCCGTTCGGAACAGTCGGAACACCCATGAAATCCCAACGGAGACCGTAACTTAATGTTAGATTACTTCTTGCACGCCATTGGTCCTGTGCGAAAAGAGCTACGTCCTTCTCCTGGAAAAATCGCGTGCGTTCGGCTCCGGGCACGAAACCCGAAGTCGGGCTAGTCACATTTAACGTCTGACTGGCCGAACTCAAAAGTCCCACGATCGCCGTGTACGCGGTCGTGGCATTGGTTACCAGCGCGTTCGATCCGCCGGGCAAGCTAGCCAGCGTAATTCCAGAACCATTGGCTGCATTGGTACCCAACTGGATGGTCTTATTTGTACCGGCCGAGTTGAAACTTTTGACGAGAACATTTTGGAAATCGACACCGAACTTCCACAAATGATTGCCGGTAGCCCACGACATGGTGTCGGTCCATTGATTGACCACTGTTTCTCGGGGCTGCGGCATGTTTGCGTTATCGTAATTAACGAGCACACCCGGAAGTGATATGAAAGGTGCGGTCGGCGGCGAGTCTCGATCGAAAATCACCGGCGCCCATTGGCGGCCGTACCTGAGAACATTCGTCCAGTTACTGCCAAAGTTTGAGATCAATGCCGGAGTGATCAGATTTCGGTTCGAAGACTGAAACGCATTAATGCCGCCGGGGAACGGAGCCTCGACCCCATTTGTAAATACATCCGGATGCGTTGCTGTGTCGACGCGGCTGTAAACAACCTCAAGCTTGTGCGAACCGAATGAATCACCCTTCACAAGCTGATGATCATATCGCCCTACATATTTGTTGTTCGTTGTAAGCTCGGGCACATTAAATGCATAACAGCCGATGTTGAAGCCGTCGCTCGTCGTACAATTAAAGTTGTTCGGAAGCGGAATCTGTCCAAGGTGGGCTGTCATCAAAGGATTCAGCGTACTGAACGGAACTGTAGACAGCCCAAGAAGATTGACGGTCTGAACGCCGTTCGAACAATTGGGATCTGCTGGAGTTGTGGGGCAAGTTCGGTTGTAGCGAAAGAGGCCGTTACGGGCTTCCTGGGTCAGCACGCCATTGCGATTTCGGGCGGCGGCACGATTCTGTTCGAACCGCTCGAATGAGAAGAAGAAAAACGCCGTATCCTTTCCGTTAAAGAGTTTCGGCCCGCCGTCACCAAAGTTTGGAAAATAAACCGGACCGCCGATGTCACCGCCCCAATATTTCTGGCGAAGCTTAGGCTTTGCAATCCCGTTAAAGTTGTTAAAAAAGGTATTGGCGTTATACGCCTCGTTGATGAATTGATAAAATCCGCCGCCGTGAAAATCGTTTGAGCCGCTCTTGGTCACCATATTGACCTGAGCAACTCCACGCCCGGCCTCGGAGCTTGTGGTGCCGGTTGTGATGCTGAACTCTGCCGTGGCGTTCAACGACGGCGTACTGATCGCGAAGAACGAACTTGTTTTTACGAAGTTGTCCATTGCGTTGATGCCATCCTGCGTGACGTTGGTGGCAGTTTGCCGAAGGCCGCCGACCGACGCACCGCGCGTGTCGGTCCCAATAACGGCTATTCCCGCCTGCAAAGCAGCCAACCCAAGCGGATTTCTATCTCCAAGAGGAAGATCTACGACCTGCCGGGTATTTATAACGTTGGTCAGACTCGGACTAGAGGTATTGATCGTTTCCTGAGACGCGACGACCGTGACTGTTTCACCTTCGACTCCAATCTCAAGCGTGATGTTGACCTGAGAATTCAATGAAACAGAAACCTTTACGTCAGGCGCAATACTTTTCTTAAAGCCTTTGTTTTCAACAATGACCGTGTAATTGCCAGGTTGCAAGGTATCGACGTTAAAGCTACCCGAGCCATTCGTCGTTGCGGAACGCTCAAGTCCGGTAGCATTGTTCTTTATCGTAACCGAAGCCCCCGCAACAATGGCTCCGTTCGGGTCGGAAACCGTTCCAGCGATTGCACCCGTTGTTTGGGCCGCTACCGCAACTTGAAACAGGGCTACTGCAACGCTTGCCGCCAACAAGCGAAAGATCTTTTTTCTCATTTTGCTCCTCCAAGAAATAGATTCAACTACCAACTCCGTACTCAAGAATGAATAAAGACGGTAAAACCTAAACACAAAAAAAATTAGAGAAAATCTAGAAATAAATGAAATGAATGATAAGACTGAAAATTATAACGCAAATTACGTGCCCGATGGAATGACCGAAAGATATCATTGAACTGGTTAAATTTAAAGGGATGAACTGTATTTTTTGAGGGATTGGTTGTACGTGACTTTAGAGAAAGTCCAAAAATATGAATATTTCGGCGTGGCGGTCAGTAAGCTTTCAGGACTGAAAGAGGCCGCCCCGGAAGCGAGCGGCCTCTTTCCAAACAGAAAATCTATCAGCCCTAAGTCTGCATAGAGGCAAGGAACTCCGCGTTTGTTTTGGTTTTGCCGAGGCGTTCGAGAACGACTTCCATTTGCTCGACGGGTGAAAGAGGATTGAGAACTCGACGCATGACCCAGACGCGGGCCAGGTCTTCTTTGCTGATGAGAAGTTCTTCCTTTCTCGTACCCGAACGTTGAAGATCGATCGCCGGGAAGAGACGCTTATCCGAAAGACGCCTGTCGAGGTGAATTTCCGAGTTACCCGTTCCCTTGAATTCTTCAAAGATAACGTCGTCCATTCGCGAGCCGGTATCGATAAGTGCGGTCGCGATGATCGTGAGCGAACCGCCTTCTTCGATATTTCGGGCCGCACCAAAGAACCGCTTCGGCCTTTGGAGAGCATTCGAATCGATACCGCCTGACAGGATCTTGCCGGACGGCGGCACGACCGCGTTATGCGCTCGGGCGAGACGAGTGATCGAATCGAGCAGGATAACGACATCGCGTTTGTGTTCGACCAGGCGTTTCGCTTTTTCAATGACCATATCCGCAACCTGGACGTGGCGCGTCGGCGGTTCGTCGAAGGTTGAGGAAATAACCTCGCCTTTGACCGAACGCTGCATATCGGTAACTTCTTCGGGACGCTCATCGATCAGAAGTACGATCAAAGAAACTTCCGGATGGTTTTCGGTGATCGAATTCGCAATCGTCTGCAAAAGCACTGTCTTACCGGTCCTCGGTGGTGCCACGATCAGTGCACGCTGGCCTTTGCCGATCGGCGTTACAAGGTCGATCACGCGGGCCGCGATATTTTCCGGCCCGACCTCCATCGAAAGCTGCTCGTCCGGATAAAGCGGCGTCAGATTGTCGAAAAATACCTTCTCACGCGACTGCTCCGGAGCCTCGAAGTTGATCGCCTCGACCTTGATAAGGGCAAAGTATCGCTCGCCTTCTTTTGGCGGACGTATCTGTCCGGAAACAGTGTCGCCGGTGCGAAGGTCGAATTTGCGAATCTGCGACGGGCTGACATAGATGTCGTCCGGTCCGGGCAGATAGTTGTATTCGGGTGCCCGCAGGAATCCAAAGCCATCCGGCAGCGTTTCGAGCACGCCTTCGGAGAAGATAAGGCCGCTCTTTTCAGTCTGGGCCGCCAAAAGCTTAAAGATAAGCTCCTGTTTGCGAAGCCCCGAAGCTCCTTCAATGCCCATTTCCTTAGCGATATGCGTCAGTTCGCTGATCGACATATCTTTCAGATCGGCCAGGTTCAACAGCTCGCTTTTCGCCGGAACGGTCGTCGCACCACCATTTTGGCTTTCTTCGTTTTCCGCCGTCGCTGCGCCATCCTGATTTTCATCAACTGGTTCGTCTTCGGCCCTGGCGGGCTTGGGTCTACGGGTGGGTGTTGTTTTGGTTGCCATGTTGTTCGGTATCTACCGGAGTATCGCGACGCTTTAGGACGCGTGATTAAGTGCCAAAGTAATATTGCTAAAGCCGTTAATAGCTGGCCTGAAGTATAAAGGTGGAGTTAATCGTATGGACTAAAAGTAGTAAAAACAGTGAATTAGCTCAAAGGCTTATTCGAAATAATCGGGATTTATAAAAAATTACTACAACCAGACGAATAAAGCAAATGATTTTTCAGAATTTTCAGAGTGCCGACTCTATCTCAGGCCAAAGTTCATCACGCCCTTTACCTGTTGACGAAGAATAGGCAAGTATTTTGCTGTCAACAAGTTCCTTTTTAATTGCAGCGAGCTGTTTTTGCAGTTGATTGCTCGACAGCTTATCGGATTTCGTCGCTACAACCAAGTGATCTTTCCCGTTTACCACCAGCCAGTCATTTAATTGCCGATCGAGTTCGGTCGGGTCGTGGCGAACATCCACAAGTTGAATGAATAGAGCAAGTTCCCGCCGGTCGGTCAGGTAATCACGGGCCATTTCACCCCAATCCGCCCGCATCGATTTCGAAACCTTCGCGTAGCCGTAGCCCGGAAGATCGACGAAATAAAATCGGCCATTGACCAGGAAATAGTTGATGCTTTGGGTCCGTCCCGGCGTATTCGATGTGCGTGCAAGCCCCTTGCGGCCAAGGAGCGAATTGAGCAGCGACGACTTGCCCACGTTCGAGCGGCCCAGGAAAGCTATTTCAGGCCGCCCGTCGGTAATCCAATGGCTCCGTTCGAACGCGCTTCGCACAAATTCGGCGGAGGTAATTTTCATTCGACGTTGGTCGTGATGTCCGCGGCGTGTCCGTCGGCGTTCCAGATCTGCGGCGGCACGATCGCGGGAACGTCCTTGCCGTTCTCAAGAGCATATCCGAGCACTTCATCGACCATATCGACCAAATGAATTGTGAGGTCCTCACGCACTTCGTCCGGTATATCCGCCAGGTCCTTTTCATTCTCTTTTGACAGAATCAGCGTTTTCAGCCCAAATCGATGGGCCGCCAGCAGCTTTTCCTTGACCCCGCCGATCGGCAGAACCTTGCCCCTGAGAGTTATTTCGCCGGTCATCGCCACATCGTGACGGGCCTTTTTCTTGGTAAGGGCCGAAACCATTGCCGTGGCGATCGTTATACCGGCGCTCGGACCGTCCTTCGGAATTGCTCCTTCGGGCACGTGAATGTGCAGGTCTTTCTCCTTAAAATCCTTGGGGTTGATCCCTAACGTTTCCGCCCGCGAACGCACGCAGGTAAGGGCCGCTCTCGCAGATTCCTGCATCACCTCGCCCAGTTTCCCGGTCAATGTGACATCGCCTTTTCCTTCGACCAGCGTTGCTTCAACCTGAAGGACGTCGCCGCCGACCTCGGTCCACGCAAGCCCGTTTACAAGGCCGATCTCACTCTTTCGGGCGATGTCCTGTTTGCGGAAGCGGATCGTGCCGAGCAATTCCTTCACCTTTTCGGCATCGATCACGACGCGAAAATCGTCTTTAGCATCGGAGACGACGAACATTCGGGCGATCTTTCTCAAACACGAGCCGATCTCTCGTTCGAGGTTTCGCACGCCTGCTTCACGCGTATAGTGCCGGATGATCTCGAGAATACCGTCGTCGGTGAATTTAACCTTTTCGGGATCGATACCGTTATTCTCGGCCGATTTTTCGATCAGGTGCCGCTTTGCGATCTCGGACTTCTCGCGTTCCGTATAGCCGGAAAGCTGAAGTATCTCAAGCCTGTCCTGAAGCGGCGGCGGGATCGTGTGCAGAACATTCGCGGTTGCGATAAAGAATACGTTCGAGAGGTCGTAATCGACGTCGAGGTAATGGTCGCGGAAAGTGCTGTTCTGTTCCGGATCGAGCACCTCGAGCAGGGCAGAGCTTGGATCGCCGCGAAAATCGCGGCCGAGTTTGTCTACTTCATCGAGCAGAATGACCGGATTTATCGTCCCGGCACGTTTCATCAATTGAACGATCTGGCCGGGCAAGGCCCCGATATACGTGCGGCGATGGCCGCGTATCTCAGCCTCATCATGGACGCCGCCGAGGGCGAGCCTTACGAATTTTCTACCGGTCGCCCGTGCGATCGATTTCCCAAGCGATGTTTTACCGACGCCGGGTGCACCGACAAAACACAATATCGTTCCCTTTGGATTCTTGACCAACTGACGTACGGCCAAAAACTCAAGAATGCGTTCCTTTATTTTCTCAAGTCCGTGATGATCGGCGTTGAGCGTTTTTTCCGCCTCGATCAGGTCTTCTATCTCTTCGGATCTATCTTTCCACGGCACGTTGATCAGCCAGTCAAGATAGGTGCGTGAAACAGTACTTTCGGCCGACATCGGCGGCATCGCTTCGAGACGCGAAAATTCCTGCATGGCCTTGTCCTTGGCCTCTTCGCTCATGCCGGCTTCCTCGATCTTTTTCTTAATGTCGTCGAGTTCCGCCTTGTCGTCTTTTCGCCCAAGCTCTTTATGGATGGCCTTGATCTGTTCGTTCAGATAGTACTCGCGTTGATGCTTGTCCATCTGCTTCTTTGTACGCGAATGGATCGTGCGGTCGAGTTGGCGTTTCTCGATCTCGGCTTCGAGGATGTCGGCAAGCTTTTGCAGTCGTTCCTGGACCGAAAACGTTTCGAGCAATTCCTGCTTTTCTTCGACAGTGATCCGCAGGTGCGAGCTCATCGCGTCCGAAATCTGGCCGGCGGAAATGCCGCGGAGGCTGGCATGAAGCGCGTCCGTGTAAGCATCCGGCGAAACACGGAGAAACTGTTCGACCAGCGTATGAATCTTTTGCAGCAGGCCGTCCGTCCGATATCCCGATTCATCTACCGAATGAATCTTCCGTACGTGGGCATAGAACATTCCGTCCCCGTCCTGTTCGACGCGGACCGATTCGCCGCGCTCTCGTCCTTCGACCACGACCTTTATCTGACCGTTGTCCTGACGCTGTGCCTGCAATATTCGGCCGAGCGTGCCGACGGCGTAAATCTGATCCGCCTTCGGCTCGTCGATGGTCGCATCGTGTTGGGTTGCGAGAAAAATGTCCCGTTCGCCCGCCATGGCCTCTTCCAGGGCCCGCACCGAACTCGGGCGTCCGATCTTAAACGCCACCTTCGTGTAAGGAAAGATGACGACATCCCGGATCGGAACCATCGGAAAACGCTTAATGTCCGCAGGCATTTGATCGGTAAATTCTTGCATATAAATTGGGGGTTCGACGTTATTTGTCTGTGCCTAGGATCGAATATTCAGGGTCAACGGCTTTTAAATATTCAGGGTTAATTCTATTTACGCAAAATTAACGGCCAAATGCAATAAAAACTCACGCCCGTCAATCTCATCCTACCTAAACAACTATTCACCGACGAGTTTTAGTGAATTCGCGAAATTAAAATATGGTCGGATTTTTTGAAACCTTATTAAAAGCACATTCACCAATTGCCGTTGTCGATCGCTTCGCGCCAACCCTGGGTTAGATCGAACTCAGGCTTAAACCCGAGTTCGCGTTGAATCCTGCTTCCGTCGACGGCAATGTCTTCCAGAAATTTTTCGAGGAGCAGACGATTTAATGGCGGAGTTTTATAACCAACCGCTTTCGCCAAATCCTCGGCCAAACCGAACCCGAATCTGACGGGTGCCGCCGGAATACGCAGACGCGGGGTTTGCTTACCC
>JABFSB010000113.1 GCA_013140875.1 Acidobacteriota bacterium | reverse complement strand
TGACGGAACGTCTTCAATCTTAATGCGTGCCTGTATGACGGGCCAGAGTTTTAGCGAAGGCATTTTTACCGTAGAAAAGGTTTCTTTATCGGGAGCCGTGTTCAATTCGATGAGCGTTAAATTGTTTTCGATTCGGGTGAATTCCTTCGTCACGGAAAACAGCACTAACGGCGGCGGCGTGGTGGAAACCGTCACATTAGATTGCGAGGATCTAAAAGTAATAGGGCAATAATTCGAGAATTCAAATCACAAATCACCTTGGCACGGTAAGGTGATTCATTCATAACCATAAGGAGCAGTCATGAAAAGCAAATCAAGCAATATTTATCGTAAATTAATAGCAATGGCCTTTGTCTTTGCGGCGTTTGCGGTCGCAACCTCAGCCCAGGCGGTTGAGAGGACTGCTGTCGGTGCCAACCCGGCGGCGATCCAGGCAGCGGTTGACCAGTTTCGTGCCGACCTCGGCCCTAACAATGGTGTCGGCAATTCATTCGCAACCGGGAGGCGTGAGATCAACTGGGACGGCGTCCCGAACGGACTCGCTTCGCCAAACCCGATCTCCGGCGATTTCTTTAACGTTAACAGTCCGCGCGGCGCGATCTTTACCTCGACCTCCGGTCCTGTGATAACGGGCGGACCATTGCAGCCGTTTCAGATCAGCTCGACCGTCGCGAGCGGCGTTCCGGTTCGGTTCGGAAACATCAATCCGACCTATACAAATGAATTTCAGGCGTTCTCCGGTGAGCGTATATTTACAACGACTCGCGGCAGTAATGTCGTCGAAGTGTCCTTCAGAATTCCAGGCACGGACATTCCGGCGACGGTCAGCGGATTCGGTGCGGTTTTCACCGACGTCGATTCCCGATCGACGATCATGCAATTTTACGACGACAAGGGAAAATTATTATTCACCCCGCACGGACCGGTGGAAGGCGTCGATAAAGGGCTGTCGTTTCAAGGCGTTTCCTACAACGACGGCACGCGCATCTCGAAGGTGGTGATCGTCCTTGGCAATGTTCCCCTAAGCGCCGGAACGACCGATGGTCAAAACGACACGTTCGACGTGGTCGCATTGGACGATTTCATATACGGAGAGCCGCGTGCGGCACAATATCACGCGGGCGATTTCGACGGCGACGGCACGCCCGACTTTGCCGTATTTCGTCCGAGTTCGGGAACGTGGTTCTATATCAATAGCGGCACGAGCACCTTTTCTTTCGTAAGGTTTGGGCAGGACGGCGATATTCCGGTCGATGGCGATTTCGACGGCGATAGCCTAGCGGATTTCACCGTATTTCGGCCGTCGACAGGCCAGTGGTTCAAGCTTCCAAGCTCGGTTGTCGGCGGTTTCGAAGTCAACCAGTTCGGTGTCAATGGCGACCGGCCGGTTGCGGGAGATTATGACAAGGACGGAAAGACCGACATTGCGGTCTGGCGTCCGTCCACTGGCACTTTCTTCTTTATAGGAAGCAAAAACAATTCGTTCAATGCAGTAAACTTCGGTGCGAACGGCGACATTCCGATAGTCGGTGCCGCTCAATAGAATTAAAAAAAGGCGTAGCTAAAAATCACTTGCGGAACGCGGCAGCGTTGAAGCGTTCCGCATTTTTTTAACTTTGCGTCGCGAAGGTTGCGTAATTATCTACTCAACCACTCGCGGAGGACATAAAAGCCTTTTGTTAAGTTCGGCCAGGGATTTTGATGATAAAAAGAACTTGCTTTTTGTTATCGATAAAGTTACAAAGAAATTCATGCAGATAGAATGGAAGTCGGATAAATTAGAGCCGTTTCTTTGCAAACAGTTTGGTGAATGGCCGGGCGTTCATGTTCACTGGGCTCGCGTTATGCCGGGCCGGATGATAGAGCATAAAAATGCTTATCATGAGGTCAATGTCGCAATCAACGGCTCTTTGGTGACGGAAAAGGTATCCGCAAGCGGAAAACGGGTGGTCACGCGGGGCAGCAGCGGAAACCTATGTGTCACGCCGGCCGGCCAATCGATAGCCGCGCACTGGGATGAGCCGATCGAGAACATGGGATTTTCCTTCGACCCGCAGTTTATTTCGAAAATAGCCGCTGAAAATAATTTTTCACCTAACTTCGAATTTATCGAAGTATATAAGAAAGAAGACGCTCTTATCCAAAATATCGGGCTCACGCTGCTTGCCGAGTCCAGATCGGAAACGCCTTCCGGCAAGGTTTTTACCGACTCGCTGATACAAACGCTGACGCTGCACTTGCTCACAAATTATTCGACGACGAAGGTGGCCAACATGGTAAATGGCGGGCTTTCAGGATACAAGGTCCGGCGTGTAAAAGAGTTTATCGCCGAGAATCTGGAGGACGACCTGAACCTTTCGGAGATCGCGGCCGTCGCCGAGTTAAGTCAATATCACTTTGCCCGGGCATTTAGAAAAACTATCGGACTCACGCCACAGCAATACGTTATGCGGCAACGGATCGAAAAAGCGAAGTTATTGCTGTCGAATGCCGATCTGCCCTTAGTTGAGGTCAGTCTTCGCACCGGTTTCAAGAACCAGAGCCACTTTACGACACTGTTCCGCAAGTTCACCAAGTTCACTCCTAAAACCTGGCGTGATCTAAAACTGGCATAAGAAATTTTTGCCCGCGAAATACGCGAAAAGACGCGAAAAAGAATGAGTTGACCTTACTTTTCCGCGGGGTTTTTGCGTATTTCGCGGGCGGGATTCTTATCTAAGCAATTTCAGAATACAAATCGCAACCAGACGAAAGATTCGATAAACAGCATTGCCTAAGCTTCTTCTTAGACTAGCGATAAGTCTAAGGAGTTATATAAATGCGCACATTATTTTCAGTAATTACGATCCTGCTATTTAGTTATTTGGTTCCGGCCCAATCGCAGTTGGCGAAGCGGGCGTTCGACGAGGCGACGCAATCTGCCGCAACCGGCAATTTCGACCAGGCTCTTCGCCAATATCGATCTGCGGTCGTGGCAGCGGATGAGAGTTCTCCTGACTTCGATATTAAGCTCCGCTACAATTTGGGGGTCTGTTATTACCGGACAGGTAAGTTGAAGGAAGCCGCCAAAGAATTCACGACGGCGATCGAATTCGCAAGAGGCCGTCATCGGCGAGCATATTACGCGTTAGGCATGACCGAAGCAGCCCTTGAAAACTGGCAAAGTGCTAAAAAGGCGTTCCTGTCGGCTGTCGCGCTTGAACCAAAAGATGGCGAGGCGTGGTTCGATCTTGCATTCGTTTACCTGGCCGAGCACGATTACGATTCCGCGGCCGCCGCGTTTCGCAGATCGATCGAAAACCGCACCGTCGATTCCGCGTTGGCACACAATAATCTTGGCGTTATCATGGCAATGAAATTCGATCTCGCGGCGGCCGAAGAATCATTCAACACGGCGATCGCACTTTCAAACGGAAGGCTGATTGCGGCAAAGCAAATCTCGATTTTTGCCGGAAGCTGAAGGGGAAAGCGTTGATAGCGAAAATTGAGACCGGTTTTGCCGGACGTCGAGCGTCGATCTAAACAGGAGAATTGAATGAGCAAACAAGAAGATACGATGGCAATTCTGAAGCTGTACGAGCTTCGCCGGGACGAGCAAATGCGGTCCGCAAGGCAATGGTACTTTTCCGATTTTGCACCTGACTCGGCGATGGACATTATTGCGCTTTACCGCGGCGGCGAGCGGGCGAGTGCGAATTTTAGAATGATCACGTCTTATTGGGATACAGCGGCATCATTGGTCCTGAACGGCGGCATCGATCGAAAGATGTTTCTTGATGCAAACACCGAACACGTGTTTATTTACGCAAAGATCGAAGGTTTTCTGCCCGAGATACGCGAGATGTTTCGGGAGCCTGATTATTTGATCCAGCTTGAAAATTTGGTCCGCTCGCTGGCCGATTTCGATGCAAAAATGGAGAGCAGAAAGCGGCTTATCAAACTGTGGAACAAGGGTGATAGCGGGAAGATAGCCACGGCGGTGTGATGTGCTGGCCTTGCATCCAACGCCTCTTAATGATCGAATATATGAAGCAGTAACATCGAAAAAAGGGTAGTATTAAGGGAATTAAGGGGTAGTTATGGGTAGTATTTGCAGTCCGATCTCGCAGCGTCTTGTCTTGTCGGAAAAGAAAGTTCGTCGGTCGACGCTTTCGCTTGTTCTGATACCGACTGGGATCTGGGCGATCAACTTTTTAGTAGTATTGTTTGGCCTGCCGTTCCTGGTCTTTAGTTGGATTCGACGTTGATCAGGCGTTGCGTTCTTCCAACTCTCGGTATAGCGTGTTATAAATGAAACTGTGGCACGCTATGTATTAAAGCGCGATAAAAGTTCGCTTCCCGAACGCTTAACCCGATACAAGAGCGAACTCAACGAAGAGCAGTTTCGCGTAGTAACGGCCCAGCCTAAAGCTACGTTGGTGGTTGCGGGTGCGGGCACGGGCAAGACTCGGGCGATCACGTATCGCGTCGCCTATTTAATCGAACAGGGCGTTTCCCCACAACGAATTCTCCTTGCCACATTTACCAATCGAGCAAGCCGTGAAATGCTTCGCCGGGTCGAAGCCTTGACCGGCAACCAGAACGTTCATCGCATCTGGGGCGGTACCTTTCACCGCATTGCCAACCTGATGCTGCGGCGACACGCGACTAGCATAGAGTACGACTCGAATTTTTCCATCCTCGACACAGAAGACGCCCGCGACCTGATCAACCTCTGCATCGAAGACGCGGCCATCGATACGACTGCCAAACGTTTCCCGAAAGGGGACGTCGTGCAGGACATTATCAGCTTTGCCAATAATACCGATCTGCCAGTTGAGAATGTGATCGCCGGAAAATATCCGTATTTCGAGATGTTGACGCAGCAGATAATGCGTGTCGATTCGATCTATCAGGTTCGGAAGAAAGAACGCAACGTGATGGATTATGATGACCTGCTCCTGAACGTGAAAAAGCTACTGATCGAAAAACCGGCCATCGCGGAAATTTATGCCGAACAGTTTCAGCACATTCTGGTCGACGAATATCAGGACACCAATCGATTGCAGGCCGAGATAATCGACCTGCTTGCGGTCAAGCACCGTAACGTTATGGTAGTCGGCGACGATGCTCAGTCGATCTTTGCATGGCGTGGGGCCGAGTTCACGAACATCTACGAATTTCCGAAACGTTACCCCGAGGCCGAGCTTTTCAAGCTCGAGACCAACTATCGTTCAACACCGGAGATACTTGGCCTGGCGAATGTTTCGATCGCGAACAACCGGCGGCAGTTTCCAAAAGTTTTGCAGGCGGTGAAGCGGTCAAAGGACTTAAAACCGGCGCTTGTTCCTTGTTCGGACGTCGAACAGCAATCGGTTTTTATCGCATCACGAATATTGGAACTGCGGGACGAGGGCACGAGCCTCGAGGACATCGCCGTCATCTATCGTTCGCATTATCATTCGATCGAATTGCAGCTTGAACTATCACGACGGAACATTCCTTACCGAGTCCAATCCGGCGTCCGTTTTTTCGAGCAGGCACATATCAAAGACGTTATCTCGTACCTGCGGATCATCGTCAACCCGCGCGATGAGCTGGCTTGGAAACGGATCTTAAAGCTCATTCCCGGAATCGGAAACAAGACCGCGAACCGCGTGTTCGAAGCAATCGTTACGTCGGTGCCGAATCGTACGGCGGGCCTTTTGCCATCGGGTGAGGCGAGCCACCGTGAGTCGGCCGCATCGCTTTCGATGGAGGTTCTGCGGTCGATGCCGAAGCTGCGTGAAAAAGCGACGTGGCGTTCGTTCGTCGTACTGCTCGAACTGCTCACATCACAGGAAAACCGCGGCAATCCTTCGAAGCAGATATCGCTCATTCTCGAACACGGTTACGAGCAGTACATGCAGGAGAATTACGAGAACGCGGATGCCCGAATGGAAGACCTTCGCGGACTGGCTCAGTTTGCAAACCGATATACGTCGACTGAAGATTTCTTGAGCGAACTCGCCCTGCTTTCGACCGAGCGTTTCAAAGAGCCGCAGGCGATGGTCGGCGAAGAGGTCATCGAAGGCGGCGAGGAAGACGAACTGCTCACGCTGACCAGCGTGCATCAGGCGAAAGGATTGGAATGGAGCGCGGTCTTTATTATCTGGGCCGCCGAAGGAAAATTCCCGTCGCCTCGAAGCTTGAAAGAGATCGACAGCGAAGAAGAAGAACGCCGCCTTTGGTACGTAGCCCTCACGCGTGCGAAAGACGATCTCTACATCACCTACCCGCTGATGCTGACCGATTACAACCGCCAAACCGTCTTGCAAAAACCGTCACGCTTCGTGATGGAATGCCCGCCCGTATTGTTCGAGGTATGGACTCTCGAGGAAGAGCCGCCAAAATTCGATGCACTGGTGGATGTCGCTGAAAAGAGATCGGATTATTTGAACTAGGGCCGGTGTTACCGATCGAGACCAAAGTCCGGATCGCGCCGCTCGTGTCTGACGGCGAGGACAAAAATATGGGTCGGTTCGATGCTGAAAGGATGTGGAACGGGAACCGGTCGAACATCGCACGTCGCAGAACTTCGTCCGAGCTTGGAAATGACAGCGGACATTCAAGAATTTTTTGCAGGGTTCTTTCGTATTCGTAGAGGAAGTCTGCAGCAAGTTCTCCTCCGCCTTCCCGCTCGTAGAATTGCATCGCCTCCAAAATATCGACGTGAAGGAGTGGGTGCAGCACCGTCGTCATATCTCGAACCTTTCCGAAATACGTTTGCGAAGTTCCTCTGGCGAAATCCCGATCTCAGGGTTCGCGTTCAATTCGTCACGCCGCTTGTGAGCCTCCGCGACGCCACCGTCTTCATCGCTAAGAACCTCGGGCAAAGAACGAAGCAATATCGACGCCAGCGACGCTCGATCCGAAACCGGAAGATTTAACGCAAGCTCTTTTACGTTTGATATTGTCGACATAGCAATTAGTATAACCGAATTTACTCCTCGGATGTGATGCGATCGAATTGCCGTTCCTCTCACAAGAACTCACATCGGCTGTTGCTGCGACAGGCAATGCAGCGTACCCAATCCCCATACCAGATCGACCGCGTGGATGCCGATGATTTTTCGGTTCGGGAAAAATTCGCTCAAGATACCGAGAGCGATGCGATCGTTCGGATCGTTGAAGGTCGGTACGAGTACCGCCGCGTTTGTAATCAAAAAATTCGCATAGCTCGCCGGAAGCCGCTGGCCGCGATAATGAAGTGGTTCGGGCATAGGCAGAAATTCGGTCTGAATCCTAGAGCCGTTTTCCAGTTTGAAATCTTCCAGCCGCTCACGATTTTCTTCGAGCAAATGGTAATTCGCATCGTTCGGATCGTCTTCGCGGCAGAGCACGACGGTGGATTCGTTCACAAACCGGCAAAGATCATCGACGTGGCCGTGCGTATCGTCGCCGGCGATGCCTTTGTTCAGCCAAAGGACATTGGTTGCCCCCAGGCTTTCACGAAGCACTTT
>JABFSB010000028.1 GCA_013140875.1 Acidobacteriota bacterium | reverse complement strand
CCGTTAAACGAGAACCATCCTTTCCCCCTGGAAGGTACGGGCGATGGCTTTTTCTTGAGTTGCTGCGTATTTTTCGAGACGGCTGAAGAGCCCGGCCTCGAGAAAATCTGGCTGGATATCTATTTATTCTTTGCTACTTTGACCGGCTTTTTCGCGGTCGCCTTGGCCGCCTTTTTCGCGTCGGATTCCGGGACCTGGCTGTTCATCTCGTCAAGCGGCGAGACGACGGGCACGGGTGCCGGTTTCGGCGCACTCGGATCGGCCGGCGGGGCCGCTGGCTGATAAGTAGCTATCGTTTCGGGGGGCTTGCCGTCGGCCTGCGCCGGTGCGGTGCCCTGAATTTCCTGGTCGACGCTGTATTTGCGCAGCGTCTTGTTTTCGACCGAGGCAACGAACTTGTTCTTTGCCATCTTGGTCACCCGGCGGAACACGAGGCGGTTTTCCTCGACCGCTACGAGCTGACCGTCAAAGAACTTTTCGCCCGGATAGATCGTGTAAGAAAGCTTGATCGGCGTTGCCTCGACCATCGCCGCATAACCGCGTGGCGTTTTGAAAATGCCCGTGACGGCCATTTCATTCAGCGTCAGGACACTGGTCACCTTTGGCAGCGGCTGGCCGTTCATCGCCGCCGTTTCGCGAAGGCGTTTGAAAAATTCGATACGCTGTTCGATCGACGGGACCATTGCCTGGATAGCGGTAACGCCTGAAGGCTTCTTGACGCCGCCGGGTCCGCCACCGCGTTGATCGCGGGTGATAGCCCAACCCGGTTTCTGGAACGGGTCACGCTGACCGTTTGCGTCGTTGAACTGGCCGCCAAGCAGAATTGCTCCGGCGACGGCTGCGCCAACTGTCAGAAATTTCTTGAGATTCGATGTGTTGATCATTGCTTTTTCTCTCTTATGGGTAGGGCTTGAGATCATTTTGCGGCAGGGGCGGCAGGTGCAGGTGCGGCGGGTGCGGCGGCAGGTGCTCCGGCTGGAGTGCAGGGCGGTTGACCGGCTGCCGGCGGCGGCTGGCCCGGTACGCATGGCTTCGCCGGTTTGTTGAGTGCTTCGGGGTCGGCATAGTACGCCTTTAGCACGAACATAGCGTGGACCGTTTTATCAGCCGTCTGCTTATCACGCTGATTGATCTTGAAATCCGAGATCGAAACGATTCGCGGCAGCTTTGCCATCTTGTCGAAGAAGGAGCGCAGGTTGGTGAAGTTGCTGTCCACTTCGACCTCGACGGCCTTGGCGGTGATCGATTCCTGCTGGCTGTCATCCTTTGGCGAGAACCTCATCACGATCATTTTCGAATCGCGGGCATTGTCCTGCAATCCCTGCAAAACGTTCGTGATCTCACGCTGTTCTGGCAAAAGGACCTTCAGCTCTTCGTACTCTGTCTGCTTGCTGGCAAAAAGAGCACGGAACTCATTGATACGCTGGGTCGCGATGCGTGCGGCCTCGTTCTTGGCACGAAGCGCCGACACCTTGTCGGTCAAGTCCTGTGTCTCGGCACGCGTAGCACTGGTCATCATGTAGTAAACGCCGAAGTAGTAGACGGCACCCGCTACGCTAACCAGGACCAGAAGCTGAAAGTACCATTTCAGGTTTTTGAATTTCTCTAACATTGTAGTTTCCTTCTATTTCTTGAGATCGAACGAATTCTCGATAAAATACGGCTAGTTTTTTGCGACCTGTACGGGCGGTGCGGCCGGGTTTGCTCCGGGTGCCGCGGCAGGTGCCGATGCGTTGGTGGGATTCATTCCCGGTGCTCCGGCGGCCTTCGACGGATGGTAGCTGGTTGTAATCGTAAAGTTTACAACCTGAACCTTTCCGGCGTCGGGATTTGCGGATGCGGCAACCTGTTGATTCTGAACTTCCTGACGCTGCGTCTCGATATTGAGGTCCTTGAAAAGGTCGTTCGAGAATTCGAGACTGCGTCCAAATTGGGTGACCGCCGATTCATCGGGCGAGTTGCCCTTGATCGTGATCTTGCCGTCTTTCTCTTCGACGCTTTGCAGATAGAGTCCGGGGACCATTGCTATGCGTTCGCGCATTGCTTCAAGCACGGCAAGAGGGCCGGCCTGTGAAGCTCGAAGATTCTTGATAGCCTCGATCCTGGTGTCGATCGCCGCAATCTTTTGCTCGAGCTCTTTCTGCTCTTTGATCACGACCTCGAGATCCTTTTCGATCTGCTTCTGCTCGTCGAGTTGACGTTGAGCTTCGGCCTTTGCCATCTGGGTGCTGATGATGTCCCATGCGACGACCGAGACGAGAAAGAATGCAACCGCGGCGGCCATTAGCAACAGACGCGAGGTCGGGCTGGCGACTTTCTTATCGACCGCGGCAACGGCCCCGCCCTGCCTTTCGGTAACTGAGTTAAGTAGATTGATCTTGATCATTTTGGTTAAACTCCCCTCATTGCCAGCCCAACTGCAACGGCCATTTCGGGCATGATTTCGCTCATGTAGTCAGGATCGAATTTGCGTGAATCCACTTTGATATTGCGGAACGGGTCCATCACTTCGACCGGAAGTTCGAGACGTGCGGAAAGATCGTGGGCCAGGCCCTGAAGCTTTGAACCGCCGCCTGAAATAAGAATTTTCTGTACGACCGTGTGATTGTCTTCGGTCGTTGCCCGATAGAAATCGAAGGTCTTTTGAATTTCCATCGCGACGATCTCAGTCACGTTGTTCATCAGCGGTTCGATCGATTTTTCCTCGATGCCCTCAACGGCCGTGTTGACGCCGCGTTTGACCGCTTCGGCCTGCTGGAAGCTGAGCCCCAGGTTGCGCTGCAGCACATCGGTGAACTGGCTGCCGCCGACCGTGATGTCGCGGGTAAACAGCGAACGCGTGCCCTTGATGATGTTTATGTTCATCGTCGAGGCACCGATATTGAGCAGCGTGACGACCTGTGAATCGTCCGGCTGATAATTGAATTCGTAGCAGTTTTGCAATGCGAACGTGTCGACATCGATAACGAACGGCTCTTTGCCGGCGAGCTGCACGGCCTGGCGTACGTTGTCGATCCTTTCGCGTTTGCACGCCGCGATCAGAACGTTGGTCGCGTCGGATGTCGTCTGGGTGACCTGATAATCCAGGCTGACATCGGCAAGATCGTAAGGAATGTGCTCTTCGGCATGCCAGTCGATCGATTCTTCAAGCTCGTCTTCGCTCATCGGCGGCAAAACGATATTCTTGATGATCACCGAGTGACCGCTGACGCCGGTGACAACATGGTCGGCCTTGACCTGAAAGTTGTTGCAGACGCTCTGGATACAATCGGAAACGACGTTCAGCTCCATTATCTGGCCGTCGATGATCGTGTCATCGGGCAAATTCTGGGAACCGAGGGCGACCAAACTCAATTGGTTCGACTTGCCGTCAAGCTCGACCATCTTGATCGAACTGGAACCGATGTCTAAACCGGCAACGCTTTTCTTTTTACCGAACAGCATTATTTTCTCGCTCCTTAAAATTGGCGTAATTACGCCGAATATCTTTTGTTGATTTTGTTAGTTTTCTATTTGAACGAAACGATGCGGGGTTTTGGCTCCGGGAAGGTTTTGGTTGCCACCTCTTACTTGACTTGCTTTGTCTTTAGATAGGACATCTTGCTGACAGGCTCGTGATTTTCAGCGCCAAAGCGCCCGCTTCGTTCGAAGAAGAACGTACCTTATTTGAAAGGCCGTTTAAGTTGTAGTTTGTTAGAAAACTTTTCGCATCGGGTGGCGAAGGGACACGACTCTGTTCGAGTCGTACTCAAATAAATTAGCGTAATGTAAAACATCTGTCAACACTTATTTATCATGTTGAACATTTGGTGAGCGAAATTAGGTCAGAATGACTGCAAAAGCCCGTACGCAGTAAGGGCGATATGCGCAACGTAACATATATTGCCCTTACTGCGTGCGGGCTTTTGCATAGGGCTTTTGCATAGGCTAATGCACCTTCAGCTCCATTTTCGCGACGGATTCGAGATGCACTTCATCCGGCCCGTCGGCCAGCCTTAACGAGCGGGCGTAGATCCAGAACTGCGTCAGCGGAAAATCCTGCGAAACGCCGCCGCCGCCGTGGACCTGAATTGCCCGGTCGATGATCTTTAAGGCCATCTGCGGAACGACGGCCTTGATCATCGCGATCTCTTTTCTCGCGGCCTTGTTTCCCTCAGCGTCCATTTTCCAGGCGGCGTTCAACACCAGCAGGCGGGCCTGGTCGATGGCGAGGCGGGCTTCGGCGATCCATTGGCGAACGACCCCTTGATCGGCGACCGGCTTGCCGAACGCGACTCTCGATCTTGCGCGTTCGCACATCATTTCAAGCGAACGCTCGGCAGTTCCGATAAGCCGCATGCAATGGTGAACGCGGCCGGGACCGAGACGGCCTTGGGCGATCTCGAAGCCGCGGCCGGGACCGAGAAGCAGATTCGTTTTCGGCACGCGGACGTTTGTATACGAAACCTCGGCGTGGCCGTTCGGAGCGTCGTCGAAGCCGAATACATTCAAGATGCGCTCGACCTTTACGCCATCGGCATCCATCGGGACAAGTACCATCGATTGCTGCAGATGTTTTGGAGCATTTTCGTCGGTCTTACCCATAAAGATCGAAAGTTTACATCTCGCATCGCCCGCACCGGTCGACCACCATTTGCGGCCGTTCAAAATATAGTCGTCACCGTCCGCCGTTATCGAAGCACAAATGTTGGTCGCATCGCTCGACGCCACATCCGGCTCTGTCATAGCGAAACACGACCGAATCTCGCCATCGAGCAGCGGCCGCAGCCACTGCTTTTTCTGCTCCTCGGTGCCGTAGAGATGCAGCACTTCCATGTTTCCCGTATCGGGTGCCGAGCAATTAAAAACCTCGGAAGCCCACGTAACCCGGCCCATGATCTCGGCCAGCGGCGCGTATTCGAGATTGGACAAACCGGAAATATCGGGCAGAAAGAGATTCCAAAGACCCTTGGCTTTTGCTTTCGATTTTAGCTCCTCGATCAATTCGAGCGGCCGCCAGCGATCGCCATTTTCAATCTCATTGCCGTACGCTTGTTCGTTCGGATAAATGTTTGCCGCCATAAACGAATTGACGCGTTCGGCAAACTCAAGGGCGTCAGGACTTTGGGCAAAGTTCATGGTCAACAAAATAACACAAACTGGACTAACGCTCACTCTAAGTTGATTTACGATTTTTTCTTCTCTTCTTCCGTGGTCAAAAACTGAACCACAGAAGAGGAGGAATAGGAGGAATAAGAAGGACAAGAATTCCTGCCACTGTGATCGCTTTGCGGTTGCAATTTGCCTGGTCGTTCAAAGGACATTCCGCCCGGTTTGGTGTACCTTGCTTTTGTATGAAGGAAACCACCGAGGTAAGGGCCGGCGAGGAGTTGGACGTAGTTTCTCTGGCGGCGTACTTGCGTGAAAAGCTTGTCAACGGGGCCGGGCCGGTCGAGATTGCTCAGTTCCCTGGCGGCAGTTCAAATCTTACTTATCTGGTCGAATTGGACGGCGATGAATATGTTCTTCGCCGTCCGCCATTCGGCAACACGGTCAAGACCGCCCACGACATGCGGCGCGAGTTTGATGTGTTGTCGAAACTCTCCGTCGTCTATCGGCCCGCACCAAAACCGGTTCTTTTCTGCGAGGAAGCATCGATAATCGGATCGGAATTCTATCTGATGGAGCGGCGCAAGGGTTTGATTATTCGCGGCAGTGTCGGTGGCCCGAACGTGAGTAAAGGCTCAAGTCCGAACACCAAAGCCGCGGACTGCATCTCGGAACTAAAAACTTCGCAACAATATCGCGAGTCGGTCTGCCGAAGCTTCATCCAAAACCTCTCCGACCTTCACGCACTCGATCATGAAGCCGCGGGCTTTGGCGATCTTGGCAAACCTGAAGGCTATCCGCGTCGCCAGGTAGAAGGCTGGACGAAGCGTTACCTTGCCGCCAAAACGCACGAACACGCCGAGCTGGAAGCTGCCATCGCCTGGCTGAACGCAAATATTCCGGTCGAATCAGGTGCTTCGCTCGTCCACAACGATTACAAATTCGACAACGTAATGCTCGCCCCTAACGACCTGACCAGCATCACGGCCGTTCTCGATTGGGAAATGGTAACGGTCGGCGACCCGCTGATGGATTTGGGAACGACGCTCGGATATTGGATGTCCGAAGATGCCGGCGAAGAAATGATGCGAATGCCCTTCAATCCGCATGTGCTTATGAAGAATGTCTCGCGGCGGCACCTCGTCGAAATGTACGCAGAAGCCTCCGGTCGAGAGGTTTCGAACATTCTGTTCTACTACGTTTTCGGTACATTCAAAATTGCCGTGATCGCCCAGCAGATCTATGCCCGATATGCCAAAGGGTTTACCAAAGACGAGCGGTTTGCCGGATTCGACAAATTCGTAGCCGCTCTGGGCCGCATCGCCCAAAACGCCGCCAACCGTCAGACGATCTAGAACCAACACTTGCAACTAGTCACTATTCACCGGATAAACAGTTTCTCCAGTGAATCGTGATAAATGGTTAGTGGATAGTTAATTTCCTTGCGTGCGTTGTTTCCAGGTTTGCGGCTCGGTGCCGTCGTCGCGGCGTTCCATTGTGATCGCCCCGGGAGACGGGCAAACCAGGGCACACAGGTTGCAGCCGACGCATTCGGCTTCGATCACGCGGGGGTAGCGGTGACCGTTGGATTCGACGAATTCGAACGACTGATGCGCTCCGTCTTCGCAGGCGACGTAGCAGAGGTTGCAGCGGATGCAGTGTTCTTCGTTAACGTGGGCCTTGACGTCGTAGTTGAGATCGAGATTGCCCCAGTCGGTCACGCGGTTGACCGATTTGCCGATGATGTCGTTGACGGACGCGAAGCCTTTTTCATCGAGATACGCGTTGAGCCCGTCGATCATGTCTTCGACGATGCGATAGCCATAATGCATCACCGCCGTGCAGACCTGCACATTGCCGGCACCGAGCAGCATAAATTCCACTGCATCGCGCCACGTGTTGATGCCGCCGATGCCGCTGATCGGAATATTGAATTCGGCATCTCGTGCAAGCTCGCTCACCATGTTCAACGCGATCGGCTTTACCGCGGTTCCGCAATAGCCGCCGTGAGCGGCCATGCCGTTTACGTTCGGATAAGGAATCATCGTTTCGACATCGACACCCATGATCGAGTTGATCGTGTTGATCAACGAAACCGCATCTGCACCGCCTTTTTGAGCGGCTTTTCCGGGCGGCACGATGTGCGTGACATTCGGCGTAAGCTTTACGATCACGGGAAGGTCAGAAACTTCCTTTACCCATTCGGTTACCATGCACGTATATTCGGGCACCTGTCCCATCGCCGCCCCCATTCCGCGTTCCGACATGCCGTGAGGACAGCCGAAATTAAGTTCGAATCCGTCCGCTCCGGTGTCCTGAGACCGCTTGACAATCTATTGCCACGCTTCCTTTTTCGATTCGACCATCAGCGAAATGATGACGGCATTGTTCGGATATTT